>NZ_JAALDX010000342.1:4752-6504 GCF_014145095.1 Dietzia sp. SLG310A2-38A2
GGGCAACCAGGCACCCACCTCGAACCCCTCGGCCAACCGCTGCAGCCACCCCAGGTCACCGCGACCGCTGGGTGCGATTCCGGCGAAGGCCGCCAGCCCGGAGTGCGTGCGCAGGAGGCCGGGATTGAGCAGGGGCGGCCTGGGCAGCGGCGGCCTGCCGGCCGGGGTGCACGCGATGTGCTCCCGGAGCCTGGGGTCCTGCGCCCGTCCGCGCTGCATGTCCACCAGCTCGTCGATCCCGACGCCGCCGCCCACCATGGTCACCAGCTCGGCCCCCGCGGAGGTGCCCAGCAGGACGTCCGCCTCGCGGGGGTCGAAACCGGTCTGCTCGGCGAGGGCGTGCATGGCCGCGATCGCCCAGGCGCCCCCGATAGTGCCGCCGCATCCGAGGACGAGGGCGGTTCGGCTCATTCGAGGCCTCCTGAGGTGTCAGGACACCGGGATCGGGGGATCCGGTGGCGGGGGAATTCAGTCCTGGGGTTCGAGCACGAACACCGGGATGGTCCGCTCGGTCTTCTCCTGGTAGTCGCGGTAGTCGGGGTACACCCCGACCGCCCGATCCCACCACAGGTCGCGTTCCTCCCCGGTCACCTCGCGGGCGACGAAGTCGCCGACCCGGTCCTTGTCCCGCAGCTCCACGTGCGGGTGGGCCTTGATGTTCCAGTACCAGACGGGGTGGGTGGGCGCGCCGCCCAGAGAGGCGACGGCGGCGTAGGAACCGTCGTGCTCGACCCGCATCAGGGGAGTCTTGCGCAGCTTTCCCGACTTCTTGCCCACCGTGGTCACGATGACCACCGGCATGCCCGAGAGCTCCGAGCCCGAGGCCCCGTCGCTCTTCTCGTACTGCTCGACCTGCTCCCGCACCCATGTGCTGGGACTGGGTTCGTAGTCACCGGTCAACGGCATGGTGGCCCCTCTCCTGAGTGCGCTCCCGTTCGGTGGGTCGTCACCGGGGCGACGTTACGCCCGACCCGGCGAGAGGCTCGGTGAACCTGGCGATCGCCGCGACCACCGCGAGGTAGCGGGCGGACTGCACCGCGTCGAACCCGTGCTGCGCGCCGGGGAGCTCGGCGTAGACCACCGGATTCGACGACCCGCCCCGCAGGTGCCGCACCAGCCGGCGCGAACCCCTCACCGGGGTGTACATGTCGTCGGTCCCGTGGATGATCGCGATCGGGGGCGCACCCTCCGACGGGTGGCGGACCGGGTCGGAGACGTCCTTGGTGCCCGCGCCCAGACGGCCGTAGTAGCCGTAGAGCCCGATCGCGCCCGCCAGCGTGGTGTCGAGGTCCTCGAAGCCGGGCTGGAACCTCGAATCGCCGGCGGTGAGCGCGGTCATCATGGCGATGTGGGCGCCGGCCGAGCTGCCCGCCACCACGATCGGGGCGTCCGCCGGGATGCCGTGCACAGGGCCCTCCGTCCGGATCCAGTGGATCAGCCGTTTGATGTCCACCAGATGCTGAGGGAAGCCCGCCTCCGGTGAGGGCGACAAGTGGTAGGTGGTGCTGATGGCGGCCCAGCCCCGGAGCGCGTGGTCGAACAACATCGCTCGCGACTCCCGGCTCGGCCCGCCCGCACGGAAATGCCCGCCGTGGATGTGGATCAACACCCCACGCACGCGATCGGTGTCTCTTCCGGTGTAGAGGTCGAAGCGGGTCGCGCGGGCGTCGGGCCCGTAGGCGAGGCGGGTGCGGGCCTCGACGCCCCGTGGCCGTAGGGGCCACGGCTGGAAGAGCACCGTCGGCCACGGCG
>NZ_JAALDX010000343.1 GCF_014145095.1 Dietzia sp. SLG310A2-38A2
GAGGCCGCGGTGGACACGTTCTTCGCGTACGCCGATTCCGACACCCGCGGCTTCCGGCTCGTGTTCACCTCCGAGTCCGGGGACGATGACGTCCGGCGCGAGCTCGACCGCGCGACCGACGGCTGCATCGACGCCGTCCACGATCTGGTCCGGGGCGATTCCGGGCTCGACGCGCACCGGTCGCGCCTGCTCGCGGTGGGTCTCGTGGGGGCGAGCCGGGTCAGTGCCGGGCACTGGCTCGACGCGGGCCGGCCGATCTCCCGCGCCGACGCCGTCTCCACGACGGTCACCCTGTGCTGGGGTGGGCTGTCGAAGATCCCGCGTCAGGGCGGGGACCGACCCTCCCCGGACTCCTAGGAGAGGAACCCCACCGCGCGGCGTGCCGTCTCCCCGATCTCGACGTAGGCGACCCGGTCGGTCGACACGAGATAGCGACGGCCCTTCTCGTCGTCCAGCTCCAACACGGCCTTGCTCTCCGCGGTGAGTGCGGCCTCGACGCGGGCGTGCACGTCCTCCGGGTTCATCCCGGTCTTGAACACGAGTTCGCGATTGCTGTCGGCGATGCCGATCTTGACCTCCACGGTGCCTGCCCTTCTCATCGTCGGCGCATGTCACGCCGTCGTCGGTGATACGTGGGACCCAGGCTAGCCCGGACCCTGTGTACCGGGGCGTCACGGGATAGGGTGGACGCACGTGGATCACACCCGCGCCCGGTCCGCACGTCGGACCCCGCACCGAGGATCCGCGTGGAAATGTGCGCGCGCCCCGCTCGCCTAGGCCGTCCATCGGAAGGCCCGTCCTCCCGCGCGCGAGACGAGAAAGGCACCGCCCTGTCCACAACAGATGTGACCACCAGTGAAGTCGACGGCATGGCCACGACGACCGCCGTCGTCGACGCCCCGTCCTCCGACTCCTCCCCCAGCTTCGCCGAACTCGGCGTCCGCCCCGAGATCGTCACCGCGCTCGGCGAGCGCGGCATCACCCACACCTTCGCCATCCAGGAACTCACCCTCCCGCTGGCGCTCGCCGGTTCGGACCTCATCGGCCAGGCCCGTACGGGGATGGGCAAGACCTACGGCTTCGGTGTCCCCCTCCTGCACCGCATCTCGACGGGAGAGGTGACCCGGGAGCTCGACGGCACGCCCCGGGCCCTCATCATCGTCCCCACCCGCGAGCTGTGCGTCCAGGTCACCCAGGACCTCAAGATCGCCGCCACCGGGCTCACCGCCCCCGTGGGATCGGGAACCCGACCGCTCAAGGTGCTGGCCATCTACGGCGGCACCCCCTACGAGCAGCAGACCGACGCCCTGGAGAAGGGCGTCGACGTGGTGGTGGGAACCCCCGGCCGCCTGCTCGACCTGGCCAACCAGTCGAAACTGGTGCTCGGCAAGGTCGAGGTGCTGGTCCTCGACGAGGCCGACGAGATGCTCGACCTGGGCTTCCTGCCGGACATCGAGAAGCTGCTCCGGATGGTGCCGGAAAAGCGGCAGACCATGCTCTTCTCGGCCACCATGCCGGGACCGATCATCACCCTGGCGCGCAACTTCCTCACCAAGCCCACGCACATCCGGGCGGAGGCCGCCGACTCCGGCGCCACGCACGAGAACACCACCCAGTACGTGTACCGGGCGCACTCCATGGACAAGCCCGAGGTGGTCGCGCGGATCCTGCAGGCCGACGGACGCGGCGCCACGATGGTCTTCTGCCGCACCAAGCGCACGGCGCAGAAGTTGGCCGACGACCTGGCCGAGCGGGGCTTCCGGGTGGGTGCGATCCACGGCGACCTGGGCCAGGGCGCGCGCGAGAAGTCGCTCAAGGCCTTCCGCTCAGGGGATGTCGACGTCCTCGTGGCGACCGATGTCGCGGCGCGCGGTATCGACGTCGACGACGTCACCCACGTCATCAACTACCAGTGCCCCGAGGACGAGAAGACCTACGTCCACCGGATCGGCCGTACCGGTCGGGCCGGGCGCAAGGGCGTCGCGGTCACGCTCGTGGACTGGGACGACCTGCCCCGCTGGGGGCTGATCGACAAAGCGCTCGGCCTGGGTCACGGTGAGCCCGCCGAGACCTATTCGACCTCCCCCCATCTTCGCGCCGAGCTCGGCATCCCGGAGGGCGCGGGAGGCCGGGTCGGGGCCGCGACGGGGACCGGTTCCGGTCGGCGACCGGCCGATCGCGAGCCCCGGGGGTCCGGACG
>NZ_JAALDX010000344.1 GCF_014145095.1 Dietzia sp. SLG310A2-38A2
ACCGAGGAGACCGGTCCGGGCTCCGGGCCCCTGGCCGAGATCGTGGCCGAGTGGGAGGCAGCCTGCGAGCCCGCCCGCCGCTCCCGCGCCCGCGTGGTCACCATGCGCACCGGCCTCGTCCTGTCCGGAGCGGGCGGGATGCTGCCCCCTCTGGCCGCCATCACCCGGACGGGCCTGGGGGGACGACTGGGTTCGGGCAGGCAGTGGATGTCCTGGATCGCACTCGACGACCTCACCGACATCTACCTCCGTGCCGTCGTCGACCTCTCGCTGACCGGAACCGTCAACGCCGTGGCTCCGGAACCGGTCACCAACGCACAGTTCACCCGCGTCCTGGGGTCGGTGCTCCACCGTCCGACCGTGGTCCCGGTCCCCGGGTTCGTGCCCGGTCTGGTGCTGGGCAGTCGCGGGGCGGACGAGCTGGCGCTGGCCGACCAGAAGGTCGATGCGGGGGTCCTACGCGGGGTCGACCACCCGTTCCGCTACCCCGGGCTCAGGGCAGCGCTGGCCCATGAACTGGGCGGGGAGAAGGTCCCCGCAGCGCTCTGACCCGACCCGCAGCGCTCTGACCCGGGCCCGAGCGCTCTGACCCAGGTCCGACCGGCCCGTCGACGCACTCAGCGCTGCAGGATCATCGGGACCAGGACCCTCCGTGCCAGCGCCCGGATCTCGTCCTCGGTCTCGAGCACGGGCGGGCCGTCCGGCATCACGGCGATGGAGTGGAGGAAGCGGCCGACGACACTGCCGACCTCGCGGGACAGGGAGTCGAACTCGTCCGCGTCCATCGGGCGGGTGTGCACATCGGCGTTCCAGGTGCTCCGGATGAACTCGGCGACGATCTCGGTGATCGCACCCAGTACCGAGTCGGACTGGCCGGCGAGCATCGCCATCGCCTCGACCTTGTCCACCTCGACGACCCGCTGGAGGAGCTCGCTCCTACGGATGTCGAAGACCGTGCCGACCAAAAGGTCCTCCACGTGCCTGACGGGGTCCCATTCGAGGGACTCGAACGGGGTGAACCGTGCGTTGACCGACATCATCAGACGTCGTGCTTCGTGGGCGTACAACGCGCGAAGGATCTGCTCTCGCGGCCCGAGCCTGCGGTACAGCGTCACCCGCGTCACCCCGGCGGACCTCGCGATGTCGTCGGTACTCGCGCCCTTGATGCCCCGCTCCGCGAAGACCGAGGCAGCCGCCTCAATCAGACGGATGTCCTCGGCATCAGGTGGATGGGTGCCACCTCGACCACTGTTACGAGCCACACGGGCATGTTACTTCCAGTGGTCGAGGCGCCGCCCGGAACCCGGCCGGATCGGGTCAGGGGCGGTCCCGGCCGGCCTCGTCGACCGGATATCCGCCCTGGTGCAGGCCCTGATCGAGATCCGCGCCGGGATCGACGCCGGCAGGCTGTCCCGGCTGTGCCCCCTGCGGGCCCGAGATGGCAGGGGTGTCGTCCGGAGCGATCCCGCCCTCGGACGAGGGGACCATGTCGAAGACGCCGGGCTTGGGCTTCGACTTAGGCTTCTCCGTGGCGGCGGCGGTGGACGAGGCCCCCTGCGCGGCGGCCTCGGCGGCGGCCACGGACCGGGCGATCTCCGGATCCGTCGAGGTGTCGAACCAGTGCTCGGGGGCCGACGGCAGATCTGCGTCGTCATCGGTGGCGGGCGGCTCGTAGCGGAACACCCCGTCGTCGTCCTTCTTGGCCACGGCCTTGGCGAAGTTCTCCAGCGAGTCTCCGAACTGCGAGGGGATCATCCACATCGTGGCCGCGTCGCCCTTGGCCATCTCCGGCAGGTTCTGGACGTACTGGTAGGCCAGCATCTCCGGCGTGGGCTTGGAGGCCTTGACGGCCGCGTTGACGCGGGCGATGGCGGCCGCCTGGCCCTCCGCCACGAGGTAGCGGGCGGCCCGCTCACCCTGGGCGCGGAGCATGCGCGACTGCCGGTCGGCCTCCGCGTTGAGGATCGAGGCCTGCTTGTTGCCCTCGGCGTCGAGGATGGAGGCCTGCTTGGCGCCCTGGGCGGTGGTGATGGCGGCCTCGCGCTGCCCCTCGGCGGTGAGGATCGTCGCGCGCTTCTCGCGATCGGCCTTCATCTGCTTCTCCATCGACTCCTGGATCGACAGCGGCGGGTCGATGGACCGCAGCTCGACACGGGCCACGCGCAGGCCCCAGCGGCCGGTCTCGGAGTCCAATACCCCTCGCAGCTGCTTGTTGATCATGTCGCGGCTGGTGAGGGTCTGCTCGAGCGTGAGCCCACCGACGACGTTACGCAGGGTGGTGGTGGCCAACTGCTCGACGGCCACGATGTAGTTGTTGATCTCGTAGACCGCGGCCTTGGGGTCGGTGACCTGGAAGAAGACGACCGTGTCTATGTTCAGCGTGAGGTTGTCCTCGGTGATCATGGACTGGGGCGGGAAGGTGACCACCCGCTCGCGCAGGTCCACCTTCGCGCGGACGCGGTCGATGAACGGGATGATCAGGGTGAGTTGACCGCTCACCGTGCGCTGATACCGGCCCAGTCGCTCGATGACCGCGGCCTCGGCCTGCGGGATGAGCTTCACCGAGCTCACCACCACCGAGGCGATCAATATGACGATGACGGCAAGGAAGATCAAGCCACCCATGGTTTCCTCCTGTTGTGTCGTGCTGTCGGCTGTGTGTCGGACTCGGGCTCTCTAGATGCCACGCACGACGATCGCGGTGGCCCCTTCGATCTCATGCACGAGGACCTTGTCCCCTGCGTCGAACGTCTCTCCCTCGATGAGCGGGCGCGCCGTCCACGTGTCTCCCGCGATCTGCACGAGGCCGCCGGCCGGTCCGATCGCCTCGACCACGGTGCCGTCGCGTCCGGTCAGGGCGGCCGTGTTGGTGTCGTGCTCGGGGAGCGCGGACAGGAGGCGGCGGCGCACGAGGGGTCGTACCCCCGCGACGAGGATGATCGAGACGAGGGCGAATGCCAGGGCCTGCCCCCAGATCGGTGCGCCGAGCGCGGCCGCGGCGGCACCACCGAGTGCGCCCCCGGCGAGCATGATGAGGAACAACTCGCCGCCCGCCGCTTCACCGGCGGCGAGCAACACCGCAACTGCGAGCCAGGCAAGTCCTACATGCATGTCTACGACCCTACCGATATCCGGCGGTCGGCAGGGGGGACGTCTTCCCGCGGGCGGACTACGCTCACATGGCGTGTCGACTCTCAAGAAGTTCGCGTGGCTGTCGGTGGCCACGTCGATCGTCACCATCTCGTTGAAGATGGTGGCCTGGTGGGTGACCGGATCGGTCGGCCTGCTCGCCGACGCGGCCGAGTCGGTGGTCAACCTGGTGGCCGCGGTGGTCGCGCTCATCGCCATCACCGTCGCCGAGCGCCCGGCCGACGACGACCACCAGTACGGCCACTCCAAGGCCGAGTACTTCTCGGCCGTGGTCGAGGGCGCGATGATCTTCGTGGCCGCGACCTTCATCCTCTACACGGGTGTCGAGCGACTCATCAACCCCGTGCCGATCGAGTCTCTCGGACTGGGCCTCGCGATCTCTGTCGTGGCGGCCGTGATCAACGGAGTGGTGGGGACGTTGCTGATCCGGGCCGGGGTCCGGCACCGGTCGCCGACCCTGAAAGCCGACGGGAAACACCTGATCACGGACGTCGTCACCTCGGTCGGTGTGGTCATCGGTGTGACCCTGGTGTGGATCACCGGCTGGGAGTTCCTCGATCCGGTCGTCGCGATCGCGGTGGGGCTGAACATCCTGTTCATCGGCTACAAGCTCGTCCACGAATCCGGGATGGGTCTGATGGACGCGACACTTCCCGAGCAGGACAACAGGGCGATCCAGGAGGTACTGGACAGGCACCGGCAGCCGGGTCGGGTCGACTTCCACGAGCTGCGGACCCGCGAGTCCGGCCGGTGGCGGTTCGTCGAGTTCCACGCGCTCGTCCCCGGCGACTGGAGTGTCGAGCGGGGCCACGATCTGGTGGAGAAGGTCGAGCAGGAGATCCACGCCGCGCTCCCGCACTCCCACATCACCACCCACCTCGAGCCGATCGAGGACGAGCGCGCCTACAACGACGTGAGACTGTAGTCATGGGCCACCCGATCATGTTCGAGGACTCCGATCCGCTGCTCGCCCGTCTGCGTCGCATCTGCCTTGCGCTGCCGGACGCCGCGGAGAAGATCTCGCACGGGCGGCCGAACTGGTACACGACCAAGGTCTTCGCCTCCTATGGCGGCACGGTCAAGGGTGATCACGCGGATCCCCTGCTCGCTCGCGCCCTGCTGTTCCTCCCGGACCCCGAGGATCTGCCGGCCCTCGAGCAGGACGAGCGAATCGTGGTGCCCGCCTATGTGGGCGTCCGGGGATGGCGGGCGCTGCCCCTGGACCGCCCCGGGCGGCAGGGAGCGGGGGATCCCGGTTCCGTGGACTGGGACGAGGTCGCCGAGTTGGTCGAATCGTCCTACCGGCAACTCGCAGGCGCCCGGAGGGTCGCGCGGCTGGACGCCGAGCAGCGAGAAGCCGGCCGGGGGACGCGCCGGGTGTGATGTCCGCAGGTCAGCCCCGGGGTCGCGGTCACTCGCCCGTGGGGGCGGGTTACCGCACGCTCCGCATGGAGGCGACGTCGTCGATGAGCACGGCGATGTGGAACATGCTGGTCAACAACGAGCCGTAGACCGGCCAGGAGTCCCGGGGGAGTCGGCCGTCCTCGGCCATGGCGTGCGTCAGCCTGATCAACCGGTCATGGATCGATTCCATCTCGGCGTCGGGATCGGCGATCGAGTGGCCGGCGTCGCGCGCGATCTCCGCCCACTCGCTACGGAAGCGCTCGTCCCACGGCCCCTCCGAGTAGGTGGCGTCGTGGAGCGTCCGGATCAGGTGCCTCATGTGCGAGACCGCCTCGTCGATGCGGCCCAGCACCTCCTCGTAGTCGACGCGCTCGCGGATCCGAGGTGCGCGACCGAGGCGTCGGCGGGCCAGGCGGGGGTTCGAGCGACGACTCTCGCGGGCGAAGTGCACCGTCCCCCACGCGGTCTCGACCTCATCGGACACCGACTCGATCTCGCGTCTCCACGCGTCGGCGGCGTCGGTCTCCCATGAGGTGGAGAACTCGTCGGCCATGTTCACGAGGATGTCCCCGATCCGACGGTCGATGCGGTCCACCTGGCTGGCCGCCTGTTGATCCCGCATCGGGGGAATGATCAACAGGTTGACCAGTACGCCGATCCCCACCCCGACGGCGACCTCGATGATGCGGTCGAGGAGCAGGGGCTGTTGGTCGGAGAACCCACTGGACAGCACGAACACCGCGGTGGTGGCGATCGCGACCCCCTCGTCCCGGATCCAGGTGATCCGGGCGCCGGCCAGGCCCACGAACATCGCCAGCGCGAAGGTCCACACGTTCACGCCCAGGTAGAACCCGATGAGGAAGGACAGACCTACCCCGATCGCGGACGCCACCGTCGTCTGCACTCCGCGGGACAGCGAGCGGTGGACCGTGGCGTGCACGGTGAGCAGCGCGGTCCACGGCGCCAGGAAGGGCAGGGGCGAGTCCAGGACGTGGGCCGAGAGCCACCATGCGGCCGTGGCGGCCACCACGCTCTTGACGATCTGCAGCAGGTCTGTCCTGACGTCGGGCCGTCCCGCGAGTTCTCGGAGTCGTCGCATACGCAGCATTCTCGTGCGTGGCCCGGTGTGACGACAATCCCGGGCGCACTGAACGTCGGACGAGGTGACCACGGTGCGGTGCCCGACTCTGCCCTAGGGTCGGGACGTACGGAGACAGCCGTATCGCTCAGCGCCCCCGGAAGGACCCATGGACCCGCTCAGTTCCCCCGCCCTGCCGGCGGTGACGGTCGATCTCGGCCTCGACACCAGGCTCACCCTGCTCGCCGCCGGCCTCGTCTTCCTGCTGGCCCTGGGGCTGGGCGTGTGGAAGTACCGGCAGATGGCCACGAGCGCCGACCATCTCGCGCACCCCTACGTCGACATCGCACACCGGGCGTCGCTGCTGTACTCCTTCGCGATCCTGCTCATCGCCGTGTTCGTGGAGCTGAGCAGCTGGCCCACGTGGGTGAACCTCACGGCGGCGGGGGTCCTGGTGTTCTTCTTCGTGGTGGCGATCGCCAGCTACATCGTCCACGGCGCCCTGCAGGACACGACCAACCAGTTCGAGCACCCCTCGTCCATGTTGCGCGTCGGCATGACCGCACTCATCGTGGGGGAGATGGGCGGGTTCGCGGTACTGCTGGCGGGCTTCGTCGACGGTCAGTTCCTGGGCTGAGACGATTTCCGGGCGGGCGCGGTTAGGCTGGCCCCATGCCGCTGCGCCCCCGCTCCGACGCCGCCTCGCCGAGGAAGAGATCGTCCGAGGGGATGGATCTGGGCACCCGGGCGCTGGTCTTGGGGGTGGGGTCCCTGGCACTGTCCTGGGTCCCCCTGCTCAACATCATCGCGTTCCTCGCCGCGCTGATGGCGGTGGCCTTCGGGTTGCTCGCCCGGTGGCCCACGGGATGGCTCACCAACGAGGAGCCGGACCCGCGCCGGGGATTGTTCGGCGTCGTCCTCGGCGGGATCGCGATCGTCGTCTTTGTCATCACGGCGGTGAGGTACTCGGCGCTGTAGCCCCGCCGCCCTCGGTGGTCGCGGTCCGCCCTCAGTGCGAGTTGGACACCACCCAGCCGAGAGCCGTGCGCATCCGGCGCGCGAACGTACCGGGGTGCGTCGCGCACGCCGCGTGACCGGCGCTGATCGGGAACACCGCGCTGTGCGGCAACAGATCGGCCATCTCGTCCTGGATCCACCGGGGGAAGGCGATGTCGCGCATGGTCTTGACGATCGCGACGGGCAGGCCCAGCTCGTGGAGCCACGACGTGGAGTTGAACCGGGCCACCTCCGCGATCACGGTCCGGTGGGTCGCGAGGGGCACGGAGGACAGTTCCCGCATCGCCCAGGTGTAGGCACCGGGCACCTCGTCGTCGATCTCCCTGGCCACCTCGACGGGTACGGCGTTGAGCACGGGGGCGCCCCGGGTCAACGAGCCGAGCGTCATCTTCTCCAGTGCGTTGCGCTGGGCACCGGTACCGGTGGCGGCCAGCACCAGTCCGCCGAGCCGGGAGGGGTCGCGCCGGGCCGCGAGCTGGGCGACGATGCCGCCCATCGAGTACCCGCCGATCACGGGCTTGTCCAGCCCGAGATGGTCGGACACCCGCAGCACGTCCTCGCTCAGTGCGCCGAAGTCGAACGGGCCGCCGTGGCCCATCCCGTGGCGGCGCTGGTCGTAGGCGATGAGCCGGTACTCGCCCTGCAGGCGCTGGAAGGTCTGGTACCAGTTGAGCATCCCGGTGGCGGCCATGCCGTGCAGCAGGACGACCGGTGTGAGGTGCTCCTCGCCGGTGTCGTAGAGCCTGGTGGTGACGTCGTCGGTGAGGGTGACGATCCTCCCGGCCGGAAGCAGCGTCATGTCCGGCGCCATCCGCGGTAGGCGCGATGCCGACCTCGGGAGCGACGCCAGCGGGTTCCTGGTCATGGGTGCCTCCTCGAATACCTGACCTCGATTGTTCGCCACTTCGCCGCCGGTTGCACGGCCGGACGCCCGGTCAGTCCGCCGAGACCAACCCCCGGTCGACCAGGAAATCCCTCGCGACCAGCGCCGGATCGTCACCTTCGACGTCGACACGCATGTTCATCTCGACCATCACCTCGTTGTCCAGGATCTCGACGAGCGGCGTGAGGACCTCCTCGATCTCGGGGTGGGCGTCCAGGAACTCGCCCCGCACCACGGTGGCGAGGTTGTAGACGGGGAAGAAGCGCTGGTCGTCCTCCAGGACCACCAGGTCGAGGCCCTTGACCCGGCCGTCGGTGGTGTAGACCTCGCCGAACCGGCACTCCCGGCCGGTGGCGGTGGCCTGGTAGATGATCCCGGGCTGCATGATCGGCACCGGGACCGTGTCAGCGTCGAAACCGTAGGCCTCCGCCAACCCGGGCCAGCCGACCAGCAAGGCCAGGCACACCGCCAGGACGGAACCCACCACGAGTGTGGTGGTGTCCTGGATCCGGCCCTGCTGCGGTACACCGCCACGCCGACCGCCACCGACAGGAGCGTGGCCAGCAGGACCGCCTGCACTGTGGCGCTGACGTGCTGCCAGGAGTCCGTGGCGAGCTGGAGCCGGCGGGTGGAGATGAAGTCCACGAGGTCGTTCAACGTATCTCGGCTCCGTCCGTGCGGTTCGGTCGGCTCACGCTATCCGGATGGGCAACTGTAGAGGGGTGGGATCCAGTATGTCGCGGCGTGATCCGGCGTGCGACCGCTGACCGTGATGCACCATGGGTCCATGACTGCGAGGCCCGACCGCCCCCTGGACCCCGACCTGATCGAGCGTCTCGACGAGCTGCTCGCCGCCACCGGCAGGATCGCCCGACGCCACTTCCACGGTGAGCTCGAGGCGCTGGTCGCCGACGACAAGGGCGGTGAGCGGGGGTACGACCCGGTGACCGAGGCCGACCGCGACATCGAGGCGCTGCTGCGGGCCGGGATCTCGTCGATGGCACCGGGGGACCGGGTGGTGGGGGAGGAGAACGGCGAGTCCGGCCCCTCGGACGCCTCCCGCACGTGGTACCTCGACCCGATCGACGGCACCAAGGCCTTCCTCACGGGGATGTCGGGGTGGGGCACGCTCGTCGGCGTGGTGGAGGACGGCCGCGCGGTCGCCGGGTGGATGGATCAACCGGTGTTGGGGGAGACCTTCGCCGCGGTCCATGGCCGCGCCACCGTGCGTCGCCGCTCGGACGGACCGGAGGCCTTCGACCTGCATGTCTCGGGGTGTGACGAGCTGTCCGAGGCGATCATGTACACCACCCATCCGTCGATGTTCGGGGACGGTGAGCTGCGCCGACGCTACGACGACCTCGCCTCCCGGGTGCGCCTGCAGCGCTTCGGCGGGGACTGCTACGCCTATTGCATGCTCGCCGCGGGCCGGGTGGACCTGGTGGTGGAGTCCGACCTGAACTCCTACGACATCGTGGCGCTCATCCCGATCATCGAGGCGGCGGGCGGCGTGATCACCGGCCCGGACGGTCGGCAACCGCTGGACGGCGGCACGGTCGTGGCCGCCGCGACACCGGCGCTGGCGGAGCAGGCGTGGGC
>NZ_JAALDX010000345.1 GCF_014145095.1 Dietzia sp. SLG310A2-38A2
GCGGGGCGGGGCGGGCGAGGGTGCGGGCGAGTCGCCGGGTCAGCTCAGCCGGTGCGGGCCGGCGTGAGCGGCCGCAGGGACACCGGGAGCCCGTCCCCGGGGAACGGCAGCGAGTCGTTCTTCATGGGCGGGACGTAGTCCAGCGGCACGGACCACTCGAAGTGCCGGAGCAGCGCGCTGAGGACGAGCTTGGACTCCAGGTTGGCGAAGATCATGCCGAGGCACTTGTGCACCCCGCCGCCGAAGGGCTCCCAGGCGTAGCGGTGGGACTTGTCCTCGCGCCTGCCCTCGGTGAACCGCTCGGGGTCGAAGAGTTCCGGGTCGGTCCAGTACTCGGGCATGTGGTGCGACAGAAGTGGCATCACCGAGACGAGCCGGCCGGCCGGGATCTTGACCCCCAGCACCTCGGTGTCCTTGACCGCCCTGCGGGCCAGTACCGGTACCGGCGGGTGCAGTCGCAGCGTCTCCTTCATCACCAGGTCCAGGTCCGTGAGGCCCTCCAGCTCGGTGAGAGTCGGCGAGGGGCCCAGCTCCAGACACTGCCGCCGGCAGCGTTCCTGCCATTCACGGTCACGGCCGAGTTCGTAGACCATCGAGGTCACGGTGCTGGTCGTGGTGTCGTGCGCGGCCATCAGGAGGAAGATCATCTGGTTGATGATGTCGTCGTCGTCGATCCCGCCGGAGGCGTCGGCGACCTGACACAGAGCCGAGAACAGGTCCTCGCCGGGGTTCGCGCGGCGGGCGGGCAGGTGCCGGCGGAGGAACTCCTCCAGCAGGCGACGGCCGCGGGCGGCGCGGCCCCACTTGGTGAACGGCAGCGAGGTGGAGCGGATGTAGCCGTTGGCGGCCTGGACGCAGTCCACGAAGGCGGTGTTGACCCGCTCGATCTCCCCGGGTTCGGCGTATTCTGCGCCGCCCATGAACACCTCGGTGGCCAGATCGAGCGTGTGCGACTTGAGCGCCGGGTAGATCTCGAACGCGCGATCGGGGGTCCAGCCCGAGATGCCCTGCTCAACCAGCGGGGCCAGGGTACGGGCGTACCCCTCCAGGCGGGGGCGGGTGAACGCCTCCTGCATGAGGTGTCGGTAGTGGTGGTGTTCGGCGAAGTCCAGGAGCATCAGCCCGCGGTCGAAGAACGGGCCGACGAGATATCCCCAGCCGGGCCCGTTGGCGAACGCCTTGTCGGCGTTCTGCAGGGCGATCTGGCACGCGTCGGGGCCGATCAGCGCGGTCCAGGTGGCGCCGAGGAAGCTCAGCTCGGAGACCGGTCCGTGGTCGCGGTACCGACGGGCCATCGTGGCCAGTGGATTCTCGACGTATTCGAGGGTCCCGCCCAGGATCGGCAGGTGGGAGCGGAGGGGGGCCGGGCCCGGCCGGTAGACCGGATCGCGCGGATCGCCATCGATTGACATACTGCACCTCTTTGTCGGGGTACCTCCAGTCTGTGACAGCACTCACATCCTGTCAGCCGAATAGCGAAACCGACAGTGTCGTTTCTCCGATTTCCTCGCGCCTGGTTCCCATCTCGGGGTCGCGGGGCGGCGGGTGGCAGGTGCCGTGATCAGGCGCGGGCGACGAGCGCGGCCACGTCCACTCCGTCCGGGAGTGCGCCGTACTCGGCGGAGCGTTCGTCGCCGAGCCTGGCCAGGCAGAACGCCTCGGCGACCGCCGCC
>NZ_JAALDX010000346.1 GCF_014145095.1 Dietzia sp. SLG310A2-38A2
GAGCCCGTCACCCCGGGCGCGCTGGCCGGCCGCCTCGGCGCCTCCCCCTCCTCCGTCACCGAGGGCGTCCGCAAGCTCGCCGCAATGGGGTTGGCGCAGCACCGCCCCTACGCGCCCGTCGAGCTCACCGAGACCGGGAGGTCGTTCGCGGTGGCGATGGTCCGCCGCCACCGGATCCTCGAGACGTTCCTCGCCCGGTGCCTGGACTACCCGTGGGACGAGGTGCACGCCGAGGCCGACGCCCTCGAGCACGTGGTCTCCGACCGGTTCGTCGACGCCCTGGACAGCTTCCTCGACCACCCGCGCCGCGACCCGCACGGCGACCCCATCCCCACCCGCGACGGGCGATTGGACCAGCTCGCCGACGTCCCTCTGGACCGTCTCCCCGAGGGCGGCACCGGTGTCGTCACGCGGGTGTCCGACCGGGACAACTCCGTCCTGCGTCACCTGGCCGAGATCGGCCTGCGGCCCGACTCGCCGGTCGAGGTGGTCTCCCGCAAGGTCGAGTTGGGGATCATCACCGTGGCCCTGGGCGGGCGGGTGGTACCTGTCGGCACACCGGTCGCGGCGGCGGTGCGGGTCCGGGTCCCGAGCGGTGACGACGACGAGGTCACGCGGTAGCGGCGCACCATGACCACCGCCCCGGTGGCGTCAGAACATCGTCCCCGGGTTGAGGATCCCCTGTGGGTCGAGTGCGGTCTTGATGCGGCGGTTCAACTCCATCACGTCCTCGCCCAGCTGGGCCGGCAGCCACGGTGCCTTGAGTCGTCCCACGCCGTGTTCGCCGGTGATCGTCCCGCCCATCCCGATCGCCAGTTCCATCACCTCGCCGAATGCCGTCTGGGCGCGGTGAGCGCGGTCCGGGTCGTCGTCGGACAGCACGATGATCGGGTGCGTGTTGCCGTCACCGGCGTGGGCGACCAGGGCTATCGGCACATCGCGCCTCGCGGAGATCTCCTCGATCCCGGCGACCAGCTCGGGCAGCGCGGGCAACGGCACGCCGACGTCCTCCAGGAGCAACGTCCCGGTCTTGCCCAGGCTGGTGAACGCGGCCCGCCGTGCGACCGTGAACTGCTCCCCCTCCTCGGGATCGTCGGTCGCGAACACCTCGCTGGCGCCGTGGGTGCGGAACGCCTCGGCCATGAACTCGGTCTCGGCCGCGCGGTCGGGCCCGGTGAGGTCGGACTGGGCCAGCAGCATCGCCCCGGCCGAGGTGTCCAGGCCCATCCTCAGGTCAGCCTCCACGGCCCGGATCGAGACGTTGTCCATGAATTCCAGCATCGCCGGGCGGATCCGGCGCGTGATGGCCAGGACGGCGTCGCTGCACGCCACCACGTCGGGGAAGATCCCCACCACGGTGGAGCGAGGCGGTTGTTCAGGGATGAGCCGCACGATGATCTCGGTGACGATCCCCAACGTGCCCTCGCTGCCCACGAAGAGCTTGGTCAGGCTCAACCCGGCGGTGTCCTTGAGCCGCGCGCCGCCCAGTCGCACCGCGGTACCGTCGGCCAGCACCACCGTCAGCCCGAGGACGTAGTCCGTGGTCACGCCGTACTTCACGCAGCACAGACCGCCGGCGTTGGTGGCGATGTTGCCGCCGATGGAGCAGATCTCATATGACGAGGGGTCCGGCGGATACCAGAGTCCGTGCTCGGCGACGGCCCGCTTGACCTCGGCGTTGTAGAGCCCTGGCTGAACGGTGGCCGTCCGGGTGACGGGATTGACGTCGATGTCGCGCATGAGCTCGGTGGACAGCACGATCCCGCCCTCCACCGCCGTCGCTCCCCCGGACAGCCCCGAACCGGCCCCCCGCGGGACCACCGGCACGCCGTGCGCACTGGCCCAGCGCATGACCTCCTGCACATCCTCGGTCGACCGCGCGCGCACCACGGCGAGCGGCATCCCCGGGTCAGGGGCCTTGGCCCAGTCCTGGCGGTATCCCTCGAGCACGTCCGCGTCGGTGAGCACGGAGGCGGTGTGGAGACGGGCACGGAGGTCATCCAGGATCATGCCCCGAACCTACGACGAACCGTCGCGAAGGCGCGGGGGTATGGACCGGCGGGGTGGATGTGCCGGGCGGGAGGGCGGGTGCCCGGGACAGGGTGACGCGCGATCAGCTCTCCCGGATCCGCAGGCGCTCGAAGACGGCCCTCAGCGGCCGCGGAGCCCACCAGTTGGCGTCGCCGAGCAGGAGCATCGCGCTCGGGACGAGCAACAACCTGATGACGAACGCGTCCACCAGCACGGCGAGCGCCAACCCGAGCCCGAGCAGCCGGACCACGCTGATCCCCGAGGTTCCGATGGCGAGGAACACCACCGCCACGAGCACCGCCGCCGCCCCCACCACGGGTGCGGTGCGTGAGACCCCGTCGACCACGGCCCGTGTGGTGTCACCGTGGCGGTCGTACTCCTCACGAACACGGGAGAGCAGGAACAGCTGGTAGTCCATCGACAGTCCGAAGGCCAGGCACGCCATCAGCAGGGGCGAGGAGCTGTCCACCACCCCCGTGGCCGTCACGCCCACCAGGTCGGCGAGATACCCCTCCTGGAAGACCAGGACCATCGCACCGAAGCTCGCGGTGAGACTCAGCGCCGCCATCACCAGCGTCTTGAGGGTGACCAGCACGCCACCGGTCAGGAGGAAGACCAGGGGCAGGACCACCGCCATGACGAGGAGGGCGACCGGGACCGCCCGGTCGCTGATCGCCTGGCGGGTGTCGACATCGTCGGAGTATGTCCCCGCCACCGGGGCGGGTGCCACCACCTCTCGGACACGCTCGGCGAGGTCCTGTTGCTCCGGCTGCGTGAGCCCCGGGGCCGTCACCACCTCCACCGCGGCGACGGGACCCCGCCTCAGGTCGGGGTCACCGGGACCCACCGCGAGCCCGTCGGACAGGGTCTCGTCCGGTCCCCGCGTCGCCGTCACGCCGTCGATGCGCGATACCCGCTCCGCCAACTCCCCGGGATCGACCCCGTCCGCCAGGATCACCAGGGGGTCGGATCCGAGGTCCGGACGTTCGTCGCGCAGTCGCTCGGCCGCCACCCTGGACGGGGCGTCCTGCGGCAGGACCCTGTCGTCGAGAGTGCCCAGCCGGAGGCCGAATGCGGGCGTCAACATTATCAACAGAAGCGCCGACACCCCCAGCGCCACCACCACCGGGTGACGGCGCGACACGCCCAGCATCGCGGTCACCGAGCGGCCGGGCCGGGTCGGGTCGACCCGTCGCACGGACCACGCGTCGATCCGCCGACCGAGGACCCGGAGGACCGGGGGCAGCACCACCAGGGTGAGGGTGGCGACGAGCGCCACGACCGCGACACCGGTTATCGCCATGGACCTCAGGTAGGGCATGTCCACCGCCGTGAGCGCGGCCAGACACAGGCCGACCGTGACCGCCGAGATGACGATGGTTCTCCGGCACCGGCGCATCGTGCGGTCGACGGCCTCAGGTGGGTCCGCCCCGTTCGCCAGTTCCTCGCGGAACCGGGTGACCACGAGGAGGCTGTAGTCGATCGCGAGACCCAGCGCGAGACCGATCACGAGGTTGAGGGCGAACACGGAGACGTCGATCAGGTGCACCAGGCCGGACAGGACGACGAACGTCGAGAGCATGGCGAGCACCCCGATCGCGACCGGGACCGCGGCGGCCACGACGGAGCCGAAGAACAGCACGAGCAGGACGAGTGTGACGGGGACGGCGATGAGCTCGGCGCGGGTCAGATCCTCCCGCGCGATGAGATCGTCCTCACGGAGCACCTCGGCCCGGCCGGTCAGTTGCCTCTCGACGCCCTCGCCGGGCGGGGGCAGGGCCTCGCGGACCTCATCCAGGGTGCGCCTGGACTCGGAGTCGTCGCCGGACAGCACCGCGCTCACCACCGTGGGTCCGTCGCCCGGCGCCGGCGCCGGCGACACGGTCACGCGACCCACTCCCCCCGCGCCTTCGAGGAAGGACGCCACCGCCTCG
>NZ_JAALDX010000034.1 GCF_014145095.1 Dietzia sp. SLG310A2-38A2
GATGCTCGCGACCACCGAGATCAGCGGATCCCTGGCCGGCCTCACCGGGCTGGGAGGTCCCGCCCGCTGGGTCCCGGCCGGGGTCACGCTGACCCGCCGCGAGTCCCAGGTCGCCAAGTTGGTGGGGCAGGGGTTGACCAATGCGGAGATCGCGGACGAACTCCATCTGTCCAAGCGGACGGTGGAGGGTCACCTCAACCGGATCTACACCAAGACCGGCACCCGACTGCGAGGGTGAACGAGAGACCAAGTCGAGGTGTGAGCATGCGTCAGCCACAGGAGAATTCAGCGCAAAGCGATCCGGCGCCGGGAAATCCGGTGCCAAGCGACCCGGCACAGAGCGATCCGGACACCTTCTGCGAGGCGCCCGCGGCCTACATCGTGGAGACCTATTTCGTACTCCGGATGGTCATCGCGGCCGGCGCGCTCGTCCTCCCGGCGGCTCTTCTCCTGTGGGTGGCTCTCGACCAAGGCGTGACGATGATGGGCTCGCTCAGCGCCTTCTACTACTCGCCGGCCCGAAGTATCTTCGTGGGGATACTCGTGGCGATCGGCGTCGCGCTGGTGGCCTACCGCGGTTACACCCGTGGCGAGAACGCGTTGCTCAACGCTGCCGGTGTCCTGTCGATAGTGGTGGCGCTGGTCCCAACGGGCGACTCCTCTCTGCCCGGGCTCACCGTGGCGGGCGTCGTCCACACGGTGGCCGCGGTGGGGTTCTTCGTCCTGGCCGCGTTGTCGATCTTCTTCTATGGGCAGGAGACCCTCGGGTCCCTCCCGGATCCGACACTTCGGCGCCGGTATCGCGTGGCCTACCGGGTCCTCGCCGGGCTGGTCGTGGCGTTCCCGGCCTCGGCCGTTCTCGTCGCCTGGGTGGTGGGGCCGTCCGTGGCACTGTTCGCCGGAGAGGCGGCCGCTCTGTACGCGTTTGCTGGGTTCTGGTTGGTCAAGACGTACGAACTCGCCCGGTCCCAGGTACACAGGCGCGTCGTGTGAGGCGGACCTAGGCGATCGTGCGGCGGTAGGTGACCATGGCGACGGTGTACGCGGCGATGAGGATGCCGACGCACCAGGCGATCGCGATCCAGATGTCGGTGCCGACCGGTTGTTGTGCGAACAGGTCGCGGATGGCGTTGACGATGTAGGTCACCGGCTGGTGGTCGGCGAAGGCGCGCACCGGGCCGGGCATGGTGTCGGTGGGGACGAATGCCGAGCTGATGAACGGGAGGAAGATGAGCGGGTAAGAGAACGCACCCGCGCCGTCCGGGGTGGTGGCGGAGAGCCCGGCGATGACCGCGAGCCACGTCAACGCCAGGGTGAACAGGAGCAGGATGCCCGCGACCCCGAGCCACGCCAGCACCCCTGCCGGTGAGCGGAATCCCATGAGTAGGGCAACGCCCACCACGACCACCAGCGAGATCAGGGTGGCGATCAGCGAGGTCAGCACGTGCCCCCACAGCACGGCTGAGCGTGCGATCGGCAGGGATTGGAATCGCTCGACGATGCCGCCCTTCAAATCCAGGAACAGCCGGTACGCGGTGTAGGCGATACCCGAGGCGATGGTGATGAGAAGGATCCCGGGCAGCAGGTAGTTCACGTACGAACCCGAATCCGGGCCCGTGTCGATCGCGCCGCCGAAGACGTAGACGAACAGCAGTAGAAAGGCGACCGGCGTGAGGACGGTCGTGATGATGGTGTCCAAGCTGCGGGTGACGTGGCTCAGGGATCGTCCCAGCAGGACGGCCGTGTCGCCGAAGAAGTGCGTGCTCACTGGTGTTCCTTACTCGTCCGTGGTGTCCGTGGTGTCCGTGCTCTCGCTGACGAGCGCGAGGAAGACGTCTTCGAGGGTCGGCTGTTTCTCGACGTACTCGACCTGCGTGGGCGGGAGCAGTCGCTTGAGCTCGGCGAGGGTGCCGTTGACGATGATCCGGCCCTCGTCGAGGATTGCGATCCGGTCGGCGAGCTGTTCGGCCTCCTCCAGGTACTGCGTGGTGAGCAGTACCGTCGTGCCGCTGTCGGCCAGCTCCCTGACCGCCTGCCACACCTCGATGCGGGCCTGGGGGTCGAGCCCGGTGGTCGGCTCGTCGAGGAAGATGACCGGAGGGTTGCCGATGAGGCTCATCGCGATGTCCAGACGGCGGCGCATCCCGCCCGAGTAGGTCGACACCTTCCGCGTGGCCACCTGGGTCAGCGAGAAGCGCTCGAGCAGGTCATCCGCGATCGTGCCCGGGCCCTCGAGGTGGCGCAGCCTGGCGATGAGGACGAGGTTCTCCCGCCCGGTGAGGATCTCGTCGACGGCGGCGAACTGCCCGGTGAGGCTGAAGCGCTCCCGCACCTCCGCAGCCTGTGCGGCGACGTCGAAGCCGTCGACCTCGGCCGTTCCCGCGTCGGCCCTGAGCAGCGTGGCGAGGATTCTCACGACCGTGGTCTTGCCGGCGCCATTGGAGCCGAGCAGTGCGAAGATGCTGCCCCTCGCCACGTCGAAGTCCACGCCGCGCAGCACCTTCAGGTCCTTGTAGGACTTCTCCAGACCGTGCACACGGATCGCCTGGGTGGTCGGCGCGGTCATCAGAGGGCCCCCTCATCCTGTCCGGCATCGCCAGCCGCGGCGTCGATGGCCTCGGCCAGTCGCTGGCGCTCCTTGGCGATCCACTCCCTGCCGGAGTACGAGCGGGCGAACGTCTCCGCGAACTCCACCGGGTCGTCCCCGACGATGGCGCGCACGGGCGTGCCGTCGACTGCGGCTCGCTCCCACAGGTCGGCGTGGTCGCCGATCATCGTGATGAGCGTGTCGCCGTCGGTGAACCCTCCGTAGTAGATGAAGTACCGGTTGAGCGCCTTGGCGGCACTGCCGTACGGCTCGGGGAGAGCCTCGACCCGTGCCATGTGCTGCTTGTACTGCTTTTTCTGGTCAAGCGACCCGATGAGGGCCTCGATCCACTTCACGGCCATGATTACTTCTCTCCTTTGTTCTGTGGGGTGTCGATGTGGTGGTGGAGCTGTTCGATCCGCTCCACGAGGAAGTGCCACGTCCTCCAGAATTCGTCGAGGTTCTCGCGGCCCCGAGCGTTGAGCGAGTACACCTTGCGCGGCGGACCCTTCTCGGACGGGACCTTCTCCACGTCGACGAGCCCGCGCTGCTCGATCCTCACCAGGAGCGCGTACACGGTGCCCTCGGCGATGTCGGAGAAGCCCTGACCCCGCAGCCACGCGGTGATCTCGTACCCGTACGCGGGTCGCCCGGACAGGATCGCCAGGACGATGCCCTCCAACGTTCCCTTGAGCATCTCGGTGGCCTGCTTGCCCATCGAAGGTCCTCTCAACTACTCAGTAACAATGACTACCGGTACATAGTAACGCAGAATACCGGCGACGCAAGCCCGCGTGAACAGGGGATACGTCCGCGCCCCAGCCCGCTCCTCTCGCCGCCGGGTTACAGTCGGGTCAACCCCCGGCGTCGACGTAGATGGAGCCTCTCGCCCATGACGAACCTCGTCTTTCTCCCCGGCCTCCACGGTGACGCGCAGGTATGGGACCCGACTCTGCGCGCCCTGCCGGAGAGCTGGAGCGGCACGGCCCTGGACCTGCCGGCCGTGCCCGACCTCGACGCGCTCGTCGACGAGACCGCTCGGCTGATCGCCTCCGGCAGCGTCGTCGTCGGACATTCCCTCGGCGGCGTGGTGGCCATGCATCTCGCCGAGCGTCACCCGTCCCTCCTGGCCGGACTCGTCCTGGTCACCGCGCCCGTGGGCGCCGAGGATCCGGATGCCGCCGCGGCACGCGCCGCCCGCGCGGCGGACTTGAGCGCGGA
>NZ_JAALDX010000347.1 GCF_014145095.1 Dietzia sp. SLG310A2-38A2
ACGTCTCATTTGATTTGACACGCTCCGGGCCGCCGGCTCGTGGAGGAGAGCGGTGGTGATTGTCTGGCGGACGCCCGGGGCTGCCTCGCCCAGCGCATTTCTTGAGCTATCACTCGGCGGGCGGCGCAGGAACGAAGGATCCTTTCGATGGACCGCTGAGGTAGGTACATGCCTGCATGAACGAATGTATAGTCACGTAACCGCATGCCCGTCCAACCGGAAACCGCGCAGATTGCTGCGACGCCGATTCAGGAGATGTCATGTCAGTCGAGGTCCCTACCCGTCATCCAGAGCCGCGACGAGTCCTACTGGACTATCCCCACCGTCAGGCAGGGCATTGTGGTTCCGGAGCGCTGAGAGACCTCCTGGAGTGGGCCGGTCTGGGCTGGGACGAGGTGCCGAGCGAAGGTCTGGTCTTCGGAATGGGCGGTGGTCTCGGCTTCACCTACCTGCGGGCACCGGGTCTCGCCCCTCCCATCTACTTCGTCGGGCGTAGCAGCGACCTCGAGGTCGACCTTCTCGCCAGGCTGGGTGCAGAGGTCGACGTTCGGGGAACCGACGATCCCGAGACCGGCTGGGGCTGGGTCCGCCGCGAACTCCAGCAAGGCCGTCCCGTGCTGATGTGGGCCGACATTTCTGAGCTGCCCTACCTCAATGTCCGCCTTCAGATGAGTCGGCACGACATCGTCGTGATCGGTTACGAAGACGACACCGAGACGGCTTTCGTGGTGGACAACGACCGAGCCGAGATGCAGAAAGTCCCCTACGAGGCTCTTGCGCGGGCGCGCGCGTCCCGATCGTTCCCCGTGCCCACGAGGCACACCACGTACTTCGTGAACTGGCCCCAGATCCTGCCCGATCTCCGCCAGACTGCGGCTTCGGCCCTCGTGGCCTCGGTCGAAAACATGCAGGCGGCGACAACCGCGATTATTCCGGACGCGTCGGTGCTACCGCCGGATGCCGTTGCCGCTGCCGGGATCAGTGGAGTCACGGTCTTCGCCGAGGATGTCGACCGGTGGCCGGGGCTCATGCCCGAACCGGAACTGGACATCGCGCTGCGTTCTCTCCACGCCTTTGTAGAGAAGGCAGGCACGGGCGGCGGCCTGTTCCGCCGGTTGCAGGCACAGTTCTGTGGCGACGTGGCCCGGCTAACGGAGTCCGCGGAGATGGCGAAGGCCGGAACTGCGCTCTTGCGCTGCGCGGACACGTGGTCGGCTCTGGCTGCGGCCGGCCGTAGCGACGGATCGACGCTCGATCGCTGGCGACGGGTCAATGAACTCGCCGCGACGCTTCCCCGCGACGAAGGCCATGCCATCTCTCACATGCGCAAAGCGGCGGGGGAACTGGGGATGGGTGACCCATTGTAGGCAAGTCGGCGAACGCAGCAAGCGAGCACCACTGCCGGGTTGCAGCAGCAGATCTGCGGCCACCG
>NZ_JAALDX010000348.1:0-3716 GCF_014145095.1 Dietzia sp. SLG310A2-38A2
AGCCCGGCGTCGGTCAGCGGCGCGAGCGCCGACCCTGCGGCGGGGTCGACCGCGACGAGGTGGCGGGCCGCGGGAACGAGCATGAAGTCGGCCAGGCCTCCGTCGAGTCCGATCCCCCCACCGATCGCGCCGTCGAGGCGGACGCAGTAGTTGTCCCGCCCGCCCCGGCACTTGCGGCACTCGCCGCACGACCACACCCCGTGCACAGCGCAGGTCCGCCCGAGCCAGTCCTCGTCGACCGGGTCGCCCACAGCGACCACTGTGCCCACGACCTCATGGCCGAGGGTGAAAGGCAAGGTGTAGGGCAACTGCCCCGCGGGGGCGTCCATGATGTGCAGGTCCGAGTGGCACAGACCGGCGGCGTCCACCTTCAGCAGGACCTGACCTGGGCCGGGCCGCGGCACAGGCACCCGGTCGAGCGTGGGGCCTGAGCCCCAGTCATGCAGGCGCCACGCGCGCATCGTCGTGGGCAGCGCGACCCCCGCCGGCGAGGTGGTCATCGCGCCGTCCACCCGCCGTCCACGGTCAGGACATGTCCGGTGACGTAACTCGAGGCGTCGGAGGCCAGGAACAGCACCGCGCCGTCGACCTCGCCGACACGCCCTCCGCGGTTGAGCATGGTGTTGCGGCGTACCCAGCCCGCGGACTTCTCGTTGGCGAACAGCCCGTCTGTCATCTCGGTGTCGAACCAGCCGGGCACCACCGCGTTGACCCGCACGCCGCGTCGGCCCCACTGTCCGGCCAGCTCACGGGTGACGCCGATGACCGCAGACTTGGAGGCCGCGTATCCGGCTCCCCCGATGGGTGACGTGGAGACCAGACCGATCACCGACGAGATGTTGATGATCGAGCACGCCCGCCCCTCCGGTAGGGCGTTGACGGCCGCGGCCGAGAGGTGGAAACCGGAGGTGAGATTGACGCGCAGGATGTCGTCGAACTCCTCCGCGCTCTCGGTGAGCGCGTCGGGCGGGCCGGGGCGACCGGCGTTGTTGACCAGGATGTCGACACCGCCGCCCAACTCCGATGCCGTGGCCACGAGCCGCTCGCGATCCTCCGGATCGGTGATGTCGCACTCGACCGGCACCAGTCCGGGCACCTCGGCGGCCAGGCCGGCGAGGCGCTCGGCACGCCGCGCGGCGGCGACGACCGTCGCCCCCGCGGCGGCGAGGGTGCGGGCGAAACCCTCACCCAGCCCCGAGGACGCTCCGGTCACGACCGCGACCCGTCCGGTGAGGTCGAAGAGCTCGGAAGGAGTCGACATCAGTAGACCGCCGTCCGTCCGCCGTCCACGGGGATCAGCGCGCCGGTGGTGTAGCCGGCCTGATCGGAGGCCAGGTGGACGACCAGCCCCGCGATCTCCGCCGGGTCGCCCAGGCGGCCGGCCGGGAGCCGGTTGACCACGAGACCGAGGAACTCGGAGTCCCAGTCCGCCGCCATGTCCGAGGCGAAGGCGCCGGGCATGATGCAGTTCACGCGCACCGAGGGTGCGTATTCCTGTGCGAAGGCGCGGGTCAGGGCGTTGAGACCGTTCTTCGAGGCGGCGTACGTGGCCTCGGGCGGGCTCGGACGCTCGGCGCCGATACTGGAGATGTTGATGATCGAGCCGCCGCCGGCCTGCACCATCCGGTCCCCGGCGACCGCCATGAGGCGGAAGGGGCCCTTGAGGTTGACGTCGATGGTCTTGGTGAACAGCGCCTCGGAGACCTCCAGTGCGGACGGCGCGAGCGGCGCGATCCCTGCGTTGTTCACCACGATGTCGATCGAACCGTGATCACCCACGATCCGGTCGACCGCGGGTTCGATCGCGTCCCAGTCGCCCACGTGCAGTGCCAGCGGGTACGCCGTCTGTCCGGTGGCGGCGGTGATCTCCGCGGCGACCGCCTCGCACTGGTCGGCCTTGCGGCTCGAGACGATCACCGTGGCTCCGGCCTGCGACAGGGCCAGTGCCATGGCCTTGCCCAGCCCGCGGGTCGCACCCGTGACCAGGGCGACCTTTCCGGCCAGGAGGGTGGACTTCTCGCTCATGATCAGGCCTCCGTCGGGGTGGGGGTGTACTTCTTCAGTTCGAGGCGCGCCATGGTGCGCAGGTGCACCTCGGTGGGGCCGTCCGCGATCTGCAGAGCCCGGGTCAGGGCGAAGAACCGGCCCAGCACGTTGTCGTCGCTCACGCCTGCGGCGCCGTAGGTCTGCACCGCGCGGTCCACCACCTTGTGCGCGGTCTCCATCGCGGAGACTTTGATCGCCGCCACCTCGGACCGCGCCGCGGCGTTGCCGCGGGTGTCCATCAGCCAGGCGGCCTTGAAGGTGAGCAGACGGATCTGGTCGATCTCGATGCGACTGCGGGCGATCCACTCGCGGACCACCCCGCGCTTGGCGAGCGGCTCACCGAAAGCGACCCGGTCCTGCGCGCGCTGGCACATCAGCTGCAGTGCCCGCTCGGCGATCCCGATGCCGCGCATCGCGTAGTGCATACGGCCGGGACCCAGGCGGCCCTGGGCGATGGCGAAGCCATCGCCCTCCTCACCGAGCATGTTCTCGGCCGGAACCCGGACGTCGGTGAACCTGACCTCGCCGTGGCCCAGCCGGTCGTGGTAGCCGAGCATCGGCAGATCGCGGACGATCTCGATGCCTGCGGCGTCGGTCGGGACGAGGATCATCGACTGCTGCCGGTAGGCGGGCCCGTCCGGGTCCGACTTGCCCATCACGATCATGAGCTTGCAGTCGGGGTCCATGACGCCCGAGGAGTACCACTTGTGGCCGTTGATCACGTACTCGTCGCCGTCACGCAGGATCGTGGTGCCGATGTTGCGGGCGTCCGAACTCGCGACGTCCGGCTCGGTCATCGCGAACGCCGATCGGATGTCGCAGTTCAGCAGCGGCGTCAACCACTGCTGCTTCTGCGCCTCGGTCCCGTACATGGCGAGGATCTCCATGTTGCCGGTGTCCGGGGCCGAGCAGTTGATGGCCTCGTTGCCGATGATGGACCGGCCGACGATCTCCGCCAGCGGTGCGTACTCGAGATTGGTCAGGCCCGCGCCGAGACCGTCGTGGGTCATGAAGAGGTTCCACAGGCCCTGCTCGCGCGCGGTCGCCTGGAGGTCGAGCATGATCTGCGGCTGCTCGTGTGGGTTCTCATTCTCCGCGATCTGCCGGTCATACACCTTCTCGGCGGGGTACACGTGCTCGTCCATGAACGCGTACAGCTTCTCGGCGAGCTCCGCCGTACGGTCGGAATAGGCGAAATCCATCGTGTTCTCTCGTTTCTCGGGTGGTGCCGCGTCAGGACAGGCGGTCGATGCCGGTGACGATGAGCCGGCGGATGGTCTCGGGCAGCAATTCCTGCGCCGGGTCGTGGTGCCGACCCTCGCGGTGCCGCCGCAGGTTGTGGCCCATGATGGCTGCCATCTTGAACCTGCCGAGCGCGTCGAACCAGGGGAAGTCGGAGAGCGCACCGGCGGCGGCGGAATAGATGTCGATCAGCTCGCCGGGCTCGGGCAGGCCGGCGACCTCGCGGCCCACGCCGGGGAAGTTCGTGCCGTCGGCAAAGACGAGGAACCACCCGAGTTCGACGCGCGGGTCCCCCGGGCTCCAGATCTCCCAGTCGATCAGCGCCGCGGGCTCGGTCCCGTCACTGAGGATGTTGCCCAGTCGGTAGTCGCCGTGGACCAGCACCGGGGCGACCGGATCCGGGATCGCCGCGGTGAGCAGTGCCTCGA
>NZ_JAALDX010000348.1:3766-14402 GCF_014145095.1 Dietzia sp. SLG310A2-38A2
GTCGGCGTCGGGGACCAGCTCGGGCGGGACCGCTCCCATCGTGCGGACCCAGCGCGCGAGTTCGTCCGCCGGGGCGAGCACCTCTCCGTCGACGGGCAGTGAGTCCAGCGGCACCGCGTGCAGCGCGGGAAGGATCTCCGCGGCGCGCCGCATCCGGGCGGCCGCGAGTCCCGGCTCGACCGCCGGGTCGTCCAGGACCGGCTCGAGTGACTCCCCGCGCACCAGGTCCATCGCGAACCAGGCTGGCGACTGGTCGTCGGTGGCCCGGATGCCGGGAACCGGAACGGCGGTGTCGGCGAGCGCGGACATGATGCGAGCCTGCCGGAGCATGTCGTGCCGTCCGACGGCCTTCTGTCCCGGAGGCACCGACTTGATCACGAACTCCTCGGTGGCGCCCGCGATACGGTACGTCAGCCCGGAATGTCCTCCCAGCATGGGATCGAGCGGCCCGAACGGCCCCTCGACCCCCTGATCCACGAGCCCGGTGATCACCCGGTCGCGCAGCCGCGACTCGTCGGTGCTCGCGTCGTTCGTGCTCGCGTCGTTCGTGCCCGCGTCGTTCGTGCTCGCGTCGTTGGCGGTCTCGGAGGTCGTCATGGCCGTGGCTCCCGGGGAAGACCGAGCACACGCTCGGCGAGGATGTTGTGTTGGATCTCGTCGGTGCCACCCGCGATGCGGTAGCCGGGGGCGCCGAGGACGTGTTCGGTCCACGCCCAGGTGCCCCACTTCTCGCTGCGGAGGCTCAGTTCCGGGCCGAGGAGCAGCCGTAC
Source organism: Dietzia sp. SLG310A2-38A2 (assembly GCF_014145095.1). Classification (GTDB taxonomy): domain Bacteria; phylum Actinomycetota; class Actinomycetes; order Mycobacteriales; family Mycobacteriaceae; genus Dietzia. The sequence continues at coordinate 4,537 of NZ_JAALDX010000348.1, forward strand.
GGCCTCGGAGGTGCGGGCCATCGTGTCGGTGGCGAGCAGCTTGCCCACCGACGCCTCGGGGCCGGGCTCGCGACCGGCACCCACTGCCGCCGCGACCCGCATGCCCACCAGTCGCTGGACGAAGCTGCGGGTGACGAGGTCGGCGACCGCGTCCCGCTCCAGTGCGTCGAGTTCGCGACCGGCGTTGCGGGCCAGCTCGACCGCCTGGTCGGCGTTGTCCAGCCCGAGGTTCCCCGAGTCCAGCCGTTCGGCCGCCAGGACGGTGAGGGCGACCTTCCAGCCCTGGCCGACCGGGCCCAACCGGAAGCGGTCGTCCAACTCGACGTCGTCGATCAGGACCTCGTTGAACGAGGTCCCGCCGGTCATCTGCCTGATGGGGCGGACGGTGACACCGGGGGCGTCCATGGGGACGATGAACATGGTGAGGCCCTGGTGCTTGGGCACATCCGGGTCGGTGCGGCACACCGCGACGCCGTAGTCGGCCACCCTCGCTCCGGAGGTCCACACCTTGGAACCGCTGAGCACCCAGCGTCCGTCCTTCTGCACGGCGCGGGTGCGCACGGCGGCCAGGTCGGAACCGGCCTCGGTCTCGGAGAACAACTGGCAGGCGATGAGGTCGGTCCGCAGCATCGCGCGGACGTACTCCGCGCGCTGGTCCTCTGTCCCCCATTGCGCGATCGTCGGGGCGATGAGCTGCTGGGTCACCGGGAACATCTCTGTGCGCTGGGGGAGGTCGTAGTCCGCCTCCAGCCGACGGAAGGCCAGGTCGTAGGCGATCGGTAGGTCCCGGCCACCGTACTCGGCCCCCCAGGTGACGGCGCCGTATCCGGCGTCGAACTTGGCCTGCTCGTAGCTGCGGCGTCGGTCGGTCTCCTCGCGTTCCTCCTCGGCGGACCAGTTCTCGAACACCACGACGCCGTCTGGGCCCTCGCCCCAGGGTCGCGACTGACGGGGACTGGCGATCGACTCCAGCCACCGGCGGGCCGAGTCGAGGAATCCCCGGATCCCGTCGGGATGCCCGGTACCGTGCTGGTCGTCGCCGCTCTGATCTGTGACGAGCTGGTCGGTGGTGGTGCCGGTCATCCCCGGCCTCCTTCCAGGACGGTGCACGCGCTGATGCCGGGTGCGCCGTACACGTGGGTGAATCCGAGCCGGGGTGCGCCGGGGACCTGACGGTCACCGGCCTCGCCGCGCAGTTGGGTGACGATCTCGTGGACCTGACGCAGGCCGGAGGCGCCGATCGGTTCGCCGTTGGCCAGACACCCGCCGTCCGTGTTGACGGGCAGGCGGCCGCCGATCTCGGTCTCCCCGCGCTCGAGCAGCCCCTCCTGCTCCCCGTCCTCGCAGAAGCCGCACTCGGCCAGGTGCATGATCTCCGCGCCCGACTCGGTGTCCTGGAGTTGGGCCACGTCGATGTCGGCCGGGGACACGCCCGCCGTCTCGAACGCTCGACGTGCCACCACGGTGCTCACGCTGCTGGGCTCGCCCTCGCCCTGGACGGACGGGGCGAAGACCTCGAAGGACCCGAACGGCCGGGTGCCCGTGGAGACCGCGCGGACGGCGACCGCGCGGCCACCCATCCGGGCCGCGACCGACTCGGAGGCGAGCAGGATCGCGGCACCGCCCTCCCCCGGGTTGCAGAACATGAACTGCGTGAGCGGGTCGTTGACCATGGGCGAGGCGGCGATCTCCTCGAGTGACTTGGGATCGCGCCGCCAGGCGTTCGGATTAATACTGCCGTTGCGGTAGGCCTTCTCCGCCACCCGGGCCAGCGAGGTCTCAGAGATGCCGTGACGGGCCATGTACCGCGTGATCTTCATGGCGAAGAACTGGGTGGTGACCATCAGTCCGTGGGTGCCGTACCCCTCGGTCAGACCCCACTCCTCCGGCTTGGGGTCGAACGCACCGCGGGGGTGCTTGTCGAACCCGACGGCGAGCGCCACCTCGGCCGCGCCGGAGCGGATCGCGTTGATGGCCGAGACGAGGGCGCTGCCCCCGGTCGCGCACCCGTTCTTGACGTTGGTGAAGGGGACCCCGGTCAGGCCCAGGTCGGTCACGAGCGTGTCCGCGAGCCCGGAACCGTCACTGCCGCCGAAGGCGATCTGGACGTCGGACCACTGCAGGTCCGCGTCGGCCAGCGCGGTCCGGATGGCAGTGACGGCCATCTGGCGACCGGTGACCCCGTCCTGGCGGCCGAACTTCGACAGCCCGGCGCCGACGATGTGTACGTCCGACATCAGACCTCCTCCTCGGTGGTTACGGCGGTGGTCGTCGAGGCGTTCGTCGTGAGCGCGCCGGCGAGCGCGAAGCTCGGTACCGGATCGGACCCGACCAGGACGACCTCCCGGCCGATCAGGTCGACAGGTGAGGTGCCGTCCAGCAGGGCTTCGACCTTGACGCCCTCCGGGAGTTCGACATAACCGACGGCGTAGGGGCTGAAACCCTCGGCCGGCGGCACGTACGGCGGCGACTTCGGGGGGAACCGCTGGATGGTGGCGGTCCACACCGTGCCGGTGGTGGACAGGTCGATCCCGGTGGTCTCGGACCCACCGCAGCGCTGACAGCTCACGGAGGCGGGAAACGCCACGGTCTCGCAGTGCTCACACCGACTCCCCCGCAATCGCGGTGAGAGGGTCTGGTTCTCGGTCATCGTGCGCACTCCTTGTTCCGTAGACGTTTCCCGCTCCGTGATGAGACCGTCAGATCAGCGGCCGACCCACTTGGGCTCACGCTTCTCGAGGAACGCCTGCACGCCTTCCTTGCCGTCTGCCGACTGCAGGGCGTTGCCCACGGCGAGGTGCTCCATGATCATGAGCGACTTGACGTCGGCGTCGAGGCCCTGATTGATGGCCATCTTGGTGAGCTTCATCATGAACGGGCTCTTGTCGGTCAGCGTCCCGATGAACTGCTCGACGCACGCATCGAGCTGGTCGGCGGGGGCCGAGTCGTTGATGAGATCGAATTCCTTGGCCTCCTGGCCCGAGAGCAGCTTTCCCGTGAGCATGAGCTCCTTGGTCTTGCGAAGTCCGATCATCCGCGGGAGGCGGTAGATGGGGCCGGCGCCACCGAAGAGGGCGCGACGGATGTGGAAGTCGCCGATCTTGGCGTCGTCCGAGGCGATCGCGAAGTCGCACGAGATCATGAGCTCGAAGCCACCGGCGGTGACGTAACCCTCGAGGACGGCCACGGACGGCGTGTTCATCGAGTAGAGGCGGTCGCACACCTGGGCCGAGAGGACGCCGACGTCCATGGCGTTGGTGGTGCCGACGAAGTCGCCCAGCAGCTCGTTGAGGTCGAAGCCCGAGCAGAACTGGTTCTCCACGCCGCGCAGGACCAGGACCTTGAGCTCCGGGTCCTCGTCGACCTCCTTGATGATCTCGTCGAGGCGGTGGAGCAGCTCCACGGTGACGGCATTCTTGACGTGCGGGCGGTTGAGCCACACTCGGGCGACGTCGCCGTCCTTCTCCAACAGAACGTGATCGGTCTGAACCATGATCTTTCCCTTTCGTGGAAATTCCTGAACTGGATTCAGTTCATGTTTACCGTGTCGTGATGGTCTAGTCAACCCTTCGGCTGAACTTGGTTCGATCGGGTCCGTGACGGACCGGTTGTGGCAGTTCAGACCAGTGAAGGGGTCTGAGTGAGCGGGTAGATCTTGAGGCTCTCGGAGCGGAAGCTGATGACGACCGGTTCGCCCCTCTTCGACCGGCGGAGCCAGTCCCCGTGGACCGCGGCGGAGGCGCGCAATCGGTACTCCTCCGGCCCCGCACCCACCTGCACGTCGTAGTACCGGCCACCGAACTCGGCCGACAGCAGCGTGGCGTCGAGCGTGATCTCGCGGTGCGAGACGTCCTCGTTCGGCCGGTGGAGACTGATGTCATCCGGCCACAGGCGGGCGGATACGGCTCGGTCGTCGCCCGTCTCGCATCGCAGGGGCAGTTCGGTGCCGGCCGCGGTGGTCCATTCCAACCCTGAGCGGTGGAGCTCGAGCCGGTTCGACATTCCGATGAAGTCTGCGACGTATTCGCTCACGGGGTGGTCGAATACGTCCTGCGGAGTCGCGAGCTGCTCGATCTTCCCCTGCTTCATGATCGCGAGGCGATCCCCGAGCGCGAACGCCTCGGAGTGGTCGTGGGTGACGAACACCGCGCCGAACCCCAACTCGTCGTGCAGTCGGCGGATCTCCGTGCGCACCTGGTCCCGGAGCAACGCGTCGAGGTTGCTGAGCGGTTCGTCGAACAGGACCAGGTCCGGCCGCGCCGCCATCCCGCGAGCGACGGCGATCCGCTGCTGCTGGCCACCACTCAGCTGCGAGGGGTAGCGGTCGAGCAGGTGGCCACAGTCGACCATGTCGGCAGCCTGCTCCACGCGTCCTGAGTTGAGCGCCTCCTTCATCTTGCGAGCCTTGAGCGGGTACGCGATGTTCTTCCGCACCGTCATGTTGGGCCACAGGGCGTAGGACTGGAACACCATCCCGATGCTCCGCTTGTTGGGCGGGACGTTGACCCGGTCACCGGAGTTGAACATCGGCGTGCCGTTGAAGGTGATCGACCCCTTCTCGGGAGTCTCGAGGCCGGCGAGACAGCGGAGCGTGGTGGTCTTGCCGCAGCCACTCGGCCCGAGCAGGACCAGGAACTCCCCGGCGTCGATCTCCAGATCGAGTTCGTCGACGACGACGTTGTTCCCGTATTGCTTGGTGAGACCGGAGATCTCGATTTTCGCGGTCATTGGTCTTCCTCACATTCACGCCGGCGGGATCGCTCGGCTCGGTCACCTATGAACAGGGCGGGCACGCGCCCGCGGGACGACATCACAGCTTCTCCAGCACGTTGCGTCCGCCGATCAGCATCGCCACCGCGACGCCCGCACCCGTGACCGCCGACATGAGGATCGCCATGGCCGCGACGAGGGTGTAGGAACCGTTGCTCCAGTGGTCGTAGAGCAGGGTGCCCATTACCTGGGTGGTCGCGGAGCGGACCATGAGCGAGGCCGCGAACTCGTGGGTCAGAAGGATGAACATCAGCGCGATAGAGCTGAGGATCGTCGGCCGGAGCATCGGCAGGGTGATCCTCGCCATCGTCGCCACCGGGCCGGCGCCCGAGACCGCGGACGCTTCTTCGTACTTGTCACCCATTGAGATGAGCGCGGTCAGTTGCATTCGGGTGGCGAAGGGGACCATGAGCACCACGTACACCAGGATGATGACGGCCTTGGTCCCGTAGAGGATGAGCGGCGGCTCGGTGTAGGTGAGCAGGAACCCGACACCGAAGATGACGGCGGGGATGCCCATCGGCAACGCCGTGATGAGGTCGGCGACGGTGCGCAGGATGCGCAGGTCCTGTCTCCGCACCATGAGGTTCGCGACCCCGAAGCCGATGGGCACGCAGATCAGCACGGCGGCTATCGATGTCACGACACTCGTGACGACCGAGTCGACGATGCCCGGGGTGGTGACCAGAGCCCTGTAGTTGCTCAGAGTGAACAGGTCCCAGGACAGTGTCCCCGACCAGAACGGCGTCAACGACACGATGATCACACCCGCCAGCGGCAGGACGAGGGCGACCAGACCATAGATGGAGACGATCGCGGTGGCCCAGTGCGAGGACCCTCCGACCGGGGAGAAGGACTTGCCCCCGTGGGTGACGAACCGGGTCTGGTTGCCCAGGAGCGCCCGCTGGCCGAAGACCACGATGATGCCCATGATGACCAGCGGGGAACCCGCCGCCGCGGCGGCGGCGAAGTTGATGGGCGACTCTGAGGCCCGGAGGTACATCTCGGTGGCCAGCACCTTGACTCCCTCGTTCTGGCCCAGCAGAAGGGGTGCGGTGAACTGACCGAGGCCCAGCAGCAGTGCCACACCGGCTCCGTAGACCAGCGACGGTCGCAGGAGGGGAAGGACGACCTTGAAGAACGTCCCGATGGTCGTGGACCCGGCGATCTGGGCGGCCTCGAGGTGCTCGCCGCTGATGTTCTGCATCCCGGCGCTGACGAAGAGGTACACGAACGAGGTGAGGCTGAACCCGGTGATGATGATGATCCAGGTGGGGCTGTAGACGTTCACGGGCCCCGAGTTCAGATCACTCCACCAGGGCAGCATCCGGAGCAGGATGTTGACGTAACCGGGGCCCGGGGAGAGCAGGAACGCGAATCCCACGACGTTCGCGACCGACGGGATGACGATCGGCAGGATCGGGACCAGACGCAGGAAACCCATGCGTCGCGGCAACCGGGTGGTCGCGAAGGCGAGGACGGTGCCGCACACCATGGCGATCACCAGCGAGAAGAACGCGAGTGCCGCGGTGGTCTGCAAGGTGGTGACGATGTCGGCCCGGCCGTACTGCGATCGGTAGCCGGCCGCACCGTTCTCGAACGCCAGAGACTGGAGCTTGAAAAGCGGCCAGACCACCAGGTACGCGAGTACGAGGATCAATGCCGCGTACATCACTCGGTGTCGCCACAGCGACAGCGGACCTGAACTTTTCATGTAGATCGGACCTCAACTCGGAGTAGTACGTTGCGGGATCAGCGGATGGCGGGCGACCGGCCCGCGGCGAGGGGGAACCTCACCGCGGGCCGGCCGGTACTCAGCCCAGGAACAGCTGTTCCCACTGGGCCTGATACGCCTGGACGGTCTCGGGGTCGAGGGTGTCGGGATCGCCGAGCTCCACGTCCTGCGCGGTGACGGTGGAGCCCGGGACCCCGGTACCCGGGACGTCTGGGAGGACCGAGAGGTAGTCGGCTGAGATGGCCTCCTGGCCCGCGGGCGTGATGAGGAAGTCGGCGAGGAGCTGCGCCGCGTTCGGATTCGGCGCCGAGGCGAGCACGTGCGAGTACCAGGGCACGCCCCAGGGGTTCTCGGGAAGAGCGAAGTCGACCGGAGCGCCCTTGTCCTTCTCGGTCAGGACGTTGCTCGCGGCCATCGGTGCCACCCACACCTCACCGGAGGCCAGCGCCTGGGTGATCGCGACCGCGCTGGCGTAGACGCGCGGGTTGGTGTCGGCCAGGCGATCCAGGAAGTTCTCGCCGTAGTCCACGTCGATCTTGCGGTACATGTCGACATAGGTCGGGATGCCGTTCGGGTTCTGGATGCCGACCTTGCCGTCGAACCGGGGGGCGAGGGCGTCGTCCGGCGTCGCCAACCCCTCGGGGACCTCCGCCGTGTTCCAGCCCAGGCCGAACACAGTCGCGCTGGTGAGGAAGAACTTGTCCTCGAGCACGCTCTCCTCGGGGTCGTAGTCGGGGTTCTCCAGCGAGGGGGCCACGACCTCGGCCGAGTAGTCGGTCTCGAAGCTGCGGTTGATCCACCCGGCGTCCGTGGTCATGTGGACGTCCGCGACGCCGGAGCCGGTCGAGTTCTCCACCTCGATCTTCGGCAGGATGTCGGCGTCGGTGCCGCGCACGTAGGTGAGGGTGATGCCGGGGTACTCCGCCTCGAACGCCTGCTTGAGCGCCTCGAGGTTGTCCGGGGAGTGCGTGGAGTAGATCGTCACGCTCCCCTCGTCCTGGGCGGCCGTGACGATCTCGTCCCACGAGCCCGCGAGTTCGGAGCCCGATCCGGAGTCCGAACCGCACCCTGACAGGATCAGCGCGAGCGCTGCCCCACTGGCGACGGTGGCCTTGATTCTGTAAAAGCGCATCGCTTCCCTTCCTGTGGCGGCTACTCCCGCGAGAGCCGAATTGAACTAACTTCAGTGAACTGTATGACCCACGTCACGTGAATGCAAGAGCCAGCGCCCGTTAACATTGCCGAATCCGTGGTGAACACGCCGTCAGCCGAGGAACCTCCGCTCCCAGACGGCGACGTACTCCTCCACCGCCGTCGCCTCGAGGGTCTCCGGGTCGGCGAGCTCGATATCCTGCGCGACGACCTCCGAACCGTCGACCCCCGTCCCCTCGATCCCCGGGAGCGCGGCGATGTAGTTCTCCGAAAGTGCCGCCTGCCCAGCCGGAGTGAGCATGAAGTCCGCGAGCACCTGGCCTGCGTTCGGATTGGGCGCGGCCGAGAGCACGTGCGAGTAGAACGGGATGCCGATGGGATTCGCGGGCAGCGCGAAGTCAACGGGCGCGCCCTTGTCCCGCTCCGCCAGGACGTCCATGGACGCCCCGGGCGCAGCCCAGATCTCGCCCGACGCGAGTGCCTGGGTGATCGCGGGCGCACTGCCGTAGATCCGGGGGTTGACCTCTGCGAGCCTGCCGACGAAGCCCTCCCCGTAGTCGACGTCCATCCTGCGGTAGATGTGCACGACGGCGGGGAAACCAGCGGGGTTGACGACGCCGACCTTGCCGTCGAAACGGGGATCCAGCAGCTCCTCGGGGGATCCGAACCCGTCGGGGACATTGGCCGTGTTCCAGGCCAGGCCGATCGAGGTCGCGCTGGTCACGAAGAAGGTGTCGTCGAGCACCCCGTCCTCCGCACGGTAGGCCGGGTCGTCGATCGCCGGCGCGACCACCTCCACCGAGTAACCGCCCGAATCGAGGCTGCGGTGGATCCACCCGGCGTCGGTGGTCATGTGGACATCGGCGACGCCGTTGCCCGTCTGGTTCTCGACCTCGACCCTGGGGATGAGGTCGGAGTCCGTCCCGCGGACGTAGTTCAGCGAGATCCCGGGGTACTCCGCCTCAAAGGCGGACTTCAGTGCCTCCAGGTTGGCCGGGGCGTGATTGGAGTAGATCGTCACGCTCCCCTCGTCCGTGGCTGCCGCAACGATCTCGTCCCACGAGCCCGCCAATTCCGGGGCTTCGCCTCCGCCCGAGCTGCAACCCGCCACCACGAGCGCGGCGGAGACGAGCCCGGCCAGCGCGGTGGTCACCTTGGTGCGTGTCATGAATTAACTCCTCGCGAATACCGCGAGCCCACTGAATTGAACTCGCTTCAGCACACTGTATGAGAGAGCTCACATGATGTTCATGTTTTGACCATGACGCGTTCCCGGCAGTCGCGTCCCCGGAGCCGGCCGTTTCATACGGTGAAGCGCCCCCCGTTGCTCAACAGCACGGCGCCGACGACGTTCGACGCCTGATCGGACGCCAGGTAGGTGATGCTCTCCGAGAGCTGCTCCGCGGTGGCGTAGCCGATCGCCGCGCCCTCGTTCATCCGCGTGCGCACGGATTCGGGCGTCCGGGCAGCCATGGCGGTGTCGACCGGACCGGGGGCCACGGTGTTCACCCGGATTCCGAAGTGGATGACCTCCTTGGCCACGGACTGGCTCAGCGCGTGGACGGCCGCCTTGGACGAGGCGTAGTGCGGGTAGCCCACGAGGGTGTCGAACGCCGCCGACGACCCCACGGTGACGATCGCCCCTCCCCCGCCGGGGCGCATCGCCCGGACCGACTCGCGCAGGATGTGGAAGGTGCCGTCCAGGTTGACGGCGTGGATCCGCCGCCACGTCGAGTCCTCGAGACGGGACAGCACATCCACCGGCTCGCCCGTCTCTGCCGCCTCGTAGATGTGCTCTTTCGCCACGGGGTCGTCGATACCGGCCGCGTGGACGACCACGTCCACCCGCCCGTCCCCGGTCATGATCTCCGCGAAAAGGCTGCGAACCGCGTCCGGGTCGGCCACGTCCACCCCGTGGGCGGCGCCGCCGATCTCCGCGGCGACGCGCTGCGCCGCCTCCTGCGCCAGGTCCACCACGTGCACCCGGCGCGCGCCTTCCGCGGCGAGCTGCCTCGCCACGGCGGCTCCGATACCCGACGCGGCCCCCGTGACCACGGCCACCTTCCCCGCGAACCGGCCCTGCTGTGCCACAGTCATTGTTCGATCCTCTCGTCGTCCTTGGTGAACTTTCGTGTCCGCCGGGTCCGTCACATCGACACCACCAGGCGGCCGGTGACCCTGCCCTGCCGCAGCCTGTCGATCCCCTCGT
>NZ_JAALDX010000349.1 GCF_014145095.1 Dietzia sp. SLG310A2-38A2
CGGGCGGCCGCGGCGAGGAGCAGGACGGCGAGCGCGCTCCACAGCAGGACGTCGAGGGTGCCGGCCTCGGGGGAGGTCAGTTCCACGGTCGCCACCACCAGGGCGCCGATCCCGCCGAGCACCGTGGCCGCCACGTACGCGACCGTCTGCGGACCACGCGGGGCCGGGCCGTCCGCACCGGATCCGGAGTCTGTCGCAGGGTGATCCGAGGGGGTGCGGGAGGTCACGGGGCGACCACCTCGTCGTCGTCGCCCTTCTCCCCTCCCCCGGGGTCCCCCGCCAGGCGACGATCCACCCGGTCCACCTTCCCCCGCAGCTCACCGGAGTGCCCGGGCCGCAGGTCGGCCTTGAGCACCAGGCTCACCCGCGGGGACACCGCCAGCACCGCGTCGGTGGCGGCGCGGATGACGGGCATCACCTCGTCCCAGTCGCCCTCGATGGTGGTGAACATCGAGGTGGTCTCGTGGGGCAGACCGGACGCGCGGACCACCCGGATCGCCTCGGCGACGGCCTCGCTCATGGACGCCGACTCGTCCGCGGTCGTGGTGGGTGCGACGGAGAACGCGAAGAGCATGACACCACGGTAAACCCCTCTCCCGCCCGGCGCAGATCGACGCCCGCCCGCATCGATGCCGACGCCGACCGGGTCACCAGCGCTGCACCGACCGTCAGGTGCGGGACACCTGCTGCGGCACCCCGGGTTCGTACCCCGCCCCGGCGAGCAGCTCTCGGACGCGCGGGATGACCTTGCGGCCGTAGAGGTCGATCGAGTTCATGAGGTGCTCGTGCGGGGTGGGGCCGCTGGCGTACTTGAGGTCGAAGCGGTCCAGCCCCAGCGTCCGCACGGTCGCGGCGATCTTCTGCGCGACGGTCTCGGGCGAGCCGACGTACATCGCCCCGGACCTCACCTCGCGGTGGAAGTCGGCCTCCCCCGCGTCCCCCCATCCGCGCTCGCGGCCGATCTGGTTGCGGTTGACCAACCAGTGCGGGAGGGCCAGGGCGACGGCCTTCTCGTCGGTCTCCGCGACGAAGCCCGGTGAGTGCACGGCGATCGGCAACCGCGGCGCGTCGGCGCCCGCGAGCTGCGCGTTGGCCTGGCGGTACAGGTCGGCGAAGGGGGCAAACCGGCCGGCGGGTCCGCCGATGATGGCCAGCATGAGGGGCATCCGGTAGCGGGCCGCGCGCACCACGGACTCGGGGCTGCCGCCCACCGCGATCCATGCGGAGAGCCCGCCCTCGGTCTCGGGGTACACGCGCTGGTCGACCAGGGGACGCCGCAGCTCCCCGGACCACGTCACCGGCGTCTCCGGCAGCAGCGCGGAGAACAAGTCTAATTTCTCGCTGAACAGCTGCTCGTACTGCTGGAGATCGAGGCCGAACAGCGGGAACGACTCGGTGAAGGACCCGCGGCCCAGCACGACCTCGGCGCGCCCGTTCGACAGGGCGTCGATCGTGGAGAAGCGCTGGAACACTCGGACCGGATCGTCGCTGGACAGGACGGTGACCGCCGAGCCGAGCGTGATGCGCTGCGTCCGGGTAGCAATGCCGGCGAGCACGACGTCCGGGGCGGAGACGGCGAAGTCGGGACGGTGGTGCTCACCCACCCCGAAGGCGTCCACACCCACCTGGTCGGCGAGCACCGCCTGCTCGACGACGTCCCGGATCACCTGGGCGTGGTGGACCCGCGCGCCACGGCGATCGACGGTGGTGTCACCGAAGGTGTCGAGGCCGAGGGCGACGGTGTGTGACGACGAAGCGGGCGTGGCGGAGGTGGCGTGCTGAGTCATGCTCCCACTTTAGTTGACTTGTCAACCATAGCGTCCACGGAGGCCCCTCGCGCCCCGCCTGGCGGGTCTACAGTTCGTTCATGACGTTCACAGAGGCCGTGGAACTGGTGGGCAAGACGATGGACGCGGCCGGCGTGGCCGCCATCGTGGTGGGCGCGTTGGTGGCGGCACTGTTCGCCCTCGACCCGCGTCGCCGGACCGGCCCGGAGGGCGACGTCTACACCGCGTTCCGCCGCCGACTCGGCCGCGCGATCCTGCTGGGTCTGGAACTCCTGGTGGCCGCGGACATCATCCGGACCGTCGCGATCTCGCCGAGCTACAACTCGGTGGGGCTGCTCGCGCTCGTCGTGCTCATCAGGACGTTCCTCAGCTGGTCGCTCGAGCTCGAGATCTCCGGCCGGTGGCCGTGGCAGAAGGGAGCCGGATCGCGAGCCGACCGCGCCCGGCATGATGGAGACGACCGGGCGCGAGCCGACGTGCACGAGAGCGAGAGGACCACACCATGACCGCCACCGATCACGGACCCCACCCCTACGTTGTCAACATCGAGGACGCGACCCTCGCCAACTCCAACTACCGGACCACGCTGTGGACCGGCAAGCACCTGCAGATGACGGTCATGGCGATCGCCCCCGGGGACGACATCGGACTCGAGGTCCACGAGGACCACGACCAGTTCCTGCGCGTCGAACAGGGTCGCGGTCGCGTCCAGATGGGGCCGGCCGAGGACCGCCTGGAGTTCGACGAGGAGGTCGGCGACGACTGGGTGATCCTCGTGCCCGCCGGGTCGTGGCACAACGTCACCAACATCGGCGACGAGCCGCTCAAGGTCTACTCGATCTACGCCCCGCCGGAGCACGAGCACGGCACCGTCCACGTGACCAAGGCCGAGTCGGACGCCGCCGAGCACTGAGGCACGTCGACCGCTGGGTCGACGACCTTCGGGGCGCCCGGCGACGCGTCGGCGTCAGGCGCCGGCGGGCCCCTCGTCCCGCCGTCGCCTCGTCG
>NZ_JAALDX010000350.1 GCF_014145095.1 Dietzia sp. SLG310A2-38A2
GCGGGCCCGGAGAGCGCGCTGGCGGGCGTCCACCACGGCGTCGTCGGGGTGGTCCCCGTCGTGGTCGACGGGTGCTGCCGGGTCCTCGTCCACCTCGGAGTCGCGGCGCCGCGCCCGGATCTCGGCCCAGGCGAAGTAGGCCAGGGCGAGCGGTGCCAGGACGCCGAAGGCGAGCCACTGCAGACCGTAGGAGAGGTACGGGCCGTTCTCTATCCCGGGGATCGGAACCGGGGTGAGCGAGCCGGGCTGGTCTCCGGGGAGCTGGAGATACCCCGCGGGCACGAGCGGGTGGTCGAGGGCCTGGCCCAGGACCGAGGGATCCAGGACCCGCACAGCCGGCAGTCCGTCCACGAGGACCGGCTCCGCCTGCCCGCTCTCCGCCGCCCGGATCCGCGCGGTGATCTCGACCGGCCCCGCGGGCGCGGCGGTGTAGTCGGGGACCGTGTTGTTCTCGCCGACGGGGACGAAACCCCTGTTGACCAGGATCTCCGGCCCGTCGACAGGGACGAACACCGTCAAGACCTGGTAGACCGGCTCACCGTCGACCGCGCGGAGCCGCAGCAGTGCCTCGGCGTCGGGTTGCCACCGGCCGTCCAGGGTCACCAGTCGCCATTCGCGGTCGACGAACGCCTCGGGTCCGTCCACCACCTGCCCGAACGGGGCTGGTGCGGCCTCGATCGACTCGGCCAGGCGGGTGTTGCGGGCGTCGAGGTCCTCGCTCTTGCCCAGCTGCCACGGGGCCAGCAGCGCGAAGCAGGCCCAGGCGAACAGCGCCACGGCGAGTAGGCCGATCAGCCAGCCGGGACTCAGAAAGCGCCGCACACTCCGCATGTCCCCAGGGTATCCGCTGGACCCCGACGGGCTAAGTCAGGAGGGCACGCACCTCGGCCACCAAGCCGGGGAGCGCGTCGGCGATCTGGAGGCGGGTCCGGGTGAAGCCGTCGTGGTCGCCGTAGTAGGGGTCGGCAACGTCCTCCCCGTCCGCCGCGGGATCGAACCCCCGCAGGAGTCTGATGCGGTGCTCCTCTACTCCGGCGTCGAGGAGATGGTCGCGGTGGCCGCTATCGAGCGCCACCACCAGGTCGGCCCGGTGATCGGAGGTGGACAGTTGCGCGGCCACGTGCACGCTGTCGTACCCGTGGTCCTCGAGTTCGGCCGCGGCCCGCGGGTCCATGCCGTCCCCGACGTGCCACCCACCGGTGCCCACGCTCGAGACGGTGACCCTGTCCCCGAACCCGGCCCCGGAGAACGCGTGCCGGGCCATGACCTCGGCCATGGGGGAGCGGCAGATGTTGCCGGTACAGACAAAGACCACGTGCACGCTCGGGTCACCACGCATGGATGATCCGCTCCAGCTCGGCGGTGTCCACCGGGGACCAGCGGGCGCCGACCCACTCGCCGGGGCTGCCGTAACCCCAGCGCACGATCGCCGTGGGGATCCCGTAGCGGGCGGCACCCTCCACGTCGTGCTCGCGGTCGCCGATCATGAGGACGTGGCCCGTGCCCCCCTCGGCCACCGGTACCGGATCCACGCCGAGTGCGGCGAGCGAGTGCGCGATCACGTCGGCCTTGGCCGCCCGCCCGACCCGCAGGTCCGCGCCGCCGATGAACTCGAACGGGTCGTCGATCCGGAAGTGCTCCAGGATCCGCCGCGCCGCCTGTTGGTCCTTGCTCGTCGCCACGGCCATCCGGAAACCGTGACCGGCCAGACTCGTCAGTAGGCCGTCCATTCCCTCGTAGACCGCGTTCTCGAGCCACCCCACGTCGCTGTAGCGCTCGCGGTACGCGCTCATCGCCCGCTGCAGGTCGGTGCCCCCGAGTCCCAGCGAGGCGAGGGTGTCCGGCATGGGTGGGCCGGCGATGGAGCGGATGTCACGTGAGTCGTCCCACCGGGCGCCGACGGTGTCGAGCGCGTGGTGGAGCGACCTGGCGATGCCGTCCAGGGAGTCGGTGATGGTGCCGTCGAGATCGACGAGGAGGATCGGGCGGTCGGGCATGCCGTCATCCTCTCAGACCCCGGCCGGCACGCGCCGCCACCCGTCGCCGCCGCCCTCGTGCGCCCCGCCTAGGCTGCCGGTCATGAGCGC
>NZ_JAALDX010000351.1 GCF_014145095.1 Dietzia sp. SLG310A2-38A2
CCGGCTCGTCACCCCGGTCGTCCACCGGGTCGTCCGGGCGTTCGCCACCCGGGTCGTCCACAGCGGGGTCCACCGGGTCGTCCACCGGGTCGTCCGCGCGGTCGGCTGCACTGGGGGTGGGGGGCATGCCGTGGATGGTAGTGACGCGGAGCACTCGTTCCCGCAGGTCATTCGGCATGCCCCGGAATCCTGACCGAATCCGCCCGGGCGGACAGTGTTAGCCTGGCCCGGCGGGCTCGGTACCCACGGGTCTGTTCCGACGCCCATCTCGACCACCTCCGGAGCCAACGGCACGTGACCCTGACCCTCGCCCTCGCAGTGGCCTTCGGCATCGCGGCGATCTCACCGTTGCTGGCCCGCACCATGGGGCGGGACGCGGGATGGCCGCTCGCGGCGCTGCTCGGCGGCCTCGCCCTGTACATCTGGTTCGCCATCCCCGTCGACTCCGTCTCCGCGATCGAGTGGATGCCCGCGCTGGGCGTCGAGCTCCGCCTCTCCCTCGACCCGCTGGCCCGCGTGTTCACCATGATCGTCCTCGGGATCGGGGCCGTCGTGATGGCCTATTCGTCCCGGTACCTGGGGCGCGGCGGAGGTCACGGAGGTTATTACGGCCTGATGACGCTGTTCGCGGCGTCCATGCTCGGGCTCGTCCTGGCGGACGACGTCGTCCTGCTGTTCGTCGCGTGGGAGTTCACGACCCTCTGTTCCTTCTTCCTCATCACACTGGCCGGCCCCAAGGGGACGCAGCCCGCGGTGCGGACGCTCCTCGTCACCGTCGCGGGCGGGCTCTGCCTGCTCACCGCCGCAGCGCTCATGGTGGTCCGCACCGGCACCACCGTCCTGTCGGAGATCCTGGTCGATCCGGTGTGGTCGGCCGACCCCGGCTTCGCCGCCGTGATCGCCGTGCTGATCGCCATGGCCGCGTTCACCAAGTCCGCGCAGTTCCCGTTCCAGGCGTGGTTGCCTGACGCCATGGTCGCGGCGACACCGGTCAGCGCCTACCTTCACGCCGCCGCCATGGTCAAGGCCGGCATCTACCTGCTGCTGCGGTTCTCCGAGGCACTGCACGACGTCCCGGTGTGGAACCTGCTCCTGATCACCTGCGGTATGACCACCGCCGTCCTCGGCGCCGTGTTCGCGATGCAGCGGGACGACCTCAAGGAGCTGCTCGCCTACTCCACGATCAGCCAGCTGGGCTTCCTGGTGGCGACGATCGGCGTGGGCACCCCGGCCGCCATGGTCGCCGCGATCGTGCACACCATCGCCCACGCGCTGTTCAAGTCGTCCCTGTTCATGTTCGTGGGCGTGGTCGACCAGCAGACCGGGACCCGGGCCATGAGCGGTCTCCCGCGGCTCTACCGCATCATGCCGGGCACGGCGATCGGCGTGGGACTGGCCGCGGCGTCCATGGCGGGGCTTCCCCCGCTGCTGGGCTTCGTGTCCAAGGAATGGATGTTCAAGTCCATGCTCGACGCGCCGGGAGCCGCGTGGACCGGGCCCGCGCTCGGCGCCCTGGCCGTGTTCGCCGCCACCTTCACCTTCGCCTACTCGGCACGCTTCCTGCTCGGAGGGTTCGTCACCCACGGTCCCCCGGCGGGGCCGGGCCCCGAGCCGGTGCACAGCACTCCGGAGACCATCGAGGCCCCGCACGCCTCGTTCTTCCTCCCCGCCGCCCTCCCCGCGGTGCTCGGCCTGATCCTCGGGTTCACCGGGTTCCTCCTCGAGCCGGCGGTCGCGGCCGCGGCCCGCGCCTCCCTCGGCGAGGGCTACGAGGCGGACTTCGGCCTCTGGCACGGGTTCGCGCCCGAGTTGTTCATGTCGATGGCCGTGATCACGTTCGGGATCGTGCTGGTCCTGGTGCGCAATCCCGTGGACCGCTTCCTCGACCGCGAGCTCGCCCCCATCACCGGGGTGGCGACGGTCGACGCGCTGCGCCGCTGGGCCATCGCGGGAGGGGCACGCGTCGGCGACGTCACCCGGACGGACCGGATCTCCCGGCACGTCTGGGCCGTCCTGTTGGTGCTGGTCGCCCTGGCCGCCGTGGGCGTGACAGCCGTCCGCCCCGAACCCGAGGTGGGCTCACCCGTCCGGGCGGAGGACTGGGTGGTGGTGGTGCTGCTCGTGGTGGGGACCGCGGCCATGGTCGTCTCCCGCTCCCGTCTCGGCGCGGTCGCGAACGTCGGGATCGTCGGGTTCGCCATGGCGCTGTGGTTCTTCACGCTCGGCGCGGTCGACGTGGCCCTGACCCAGCTCCTCGTCGAGGTCCTCACCGTCGTCGTCATCGTCCTGGTCCTCCAGCGTCTCCCCCGCGCCTTCCACACGGTCTCCCGCTCGCGCACGCTCGTCAGCGCGGCCGTCGCGATCGTGGTCGGCCTGGCCTCGGGCGCGGCGGTGTGGGCCATGACCGGTCGCCGGGAACTCTCCGACGTCGGGCGGTACTTCCTCGACAACGCGGAGGAGGACACCGGCGGCATCAACGTGGTCAACACCGTCCTGGTGGACTACCGAGCGCTGGACACCCTCGGTGAGCTCACCGTGCTCGGGGTGGCCGGTCTCGCGGTGATCCTGGCACTGCACGCCAGGCGCGCCCTGCCCCGTCGCGAGGTGCCGCTCGCCGTGCACGCGGACTCGCCGCTGCTGTCCGCCCGGGACAACGGGGTCTTCCTGCGCACCTTCGCCCGGATCCTCGGGCCTCTGATCGTGCTGCTCTCGCTCTACTTCCTCGTGCGGGGCCACAACGCCCCCGGCGGAGGGTTCAACTCCGCGCTCATCGGCGGGGCCGGGATCGCGATCTACTACCTGCGCGCGCCGAGCGACGAGGCGGCGCGGATCCGGGTGCCGTACGTCGCGGTCATCGCGGCGGGCGTGATCATCGGGGTCGTCACGGGCCTGGCGGGCTTCGTCGACGGCTCGTTCCTCCTGCCGCTGCACGCCTACCTCGGTGACCTGCACCTCACCACCGCGCTGGTCTTCGACGTGGGCGTCTACCTGGCCGTCCTCGGCGTGATCATGGCCGCGATCGACAAGCTCGGCGGGGACGACCGGAGCGACG
>NZ_JAALDX010000352.1 GCF_014145095.1 Dietzia sp. SLG310A2-38A2
CAGACGCCTCGGCTGCCGACTGGCACGCGGCCTGGCCTGCCCGGTCCGCCTGACCCCTCCGTCGCCTCCGGGGATGCACCCCGGCCTGCCCCGCGGTTCGCGCGTGCGTGCATCGCGGCGAGCGGATGTGGAGAGTGGACGAGCGAGCGACCCGCACGCCGGGCCTGCGATGCCGTGTGGGTGCCGTTTGGGGCTTTCCTCCAGTAAATGCCTGGTCGGCCAACAAAAACACGCGGATAGTGCTCCATTCGATTGGCCATCCGCACAACGCCGGCCCCACGTCGATTCTTCGTTAAGGCGGTGCATTCACTAGGCTCAGCGTGTTCACATGACAAATGAAGAGGGAGAGGGGCAGATTTGCTGAGCTCTACAGCGTTGAGCGCAACGGCCGTGGTTCTACTTCTGGTGTTGTTCTACGGCGGCACCATGTTCATGTCCTCGCGGATCGCGAAGAGAAAAGAGAACGCCGACAGCTTCATGACTGCCGGCCACAAGATCGGGTTCGGGATCTCGGCGGCGTCGATGACCGCCACGTGGATCTGGGCGTCCTCCATGTACGCCTCCGTCAACTCCGGATACCTCTACGGCATTTCGGGGCCGATCCACTACGGGTTCTGGGGAGCCCTGATGATCCTGTTCATCTATCCCTTCGGTAAACGCATCCGCAAGGTCGCCCCGCAGGCGCACACCCTGGCCGAGGTCATGTTCGCCCGCCACGGTCGGTCCTCCCAGTTCATGCTGGCCGGATCCAACATCCTGGGTTCCGTCATCTCGTTGACGTCGAACTTCATCGCCGGCGGCGCGCTGATCTCCATGCTCAGCCCGTTCAGCTTCATCCAGGGCGTGATCGTGATCGCCGCGGGCGTCCTGCTCTACACGCTCTGGTCCGGTTTCCGCGCCTCGGTGCTCACCGACTTCGCGCAGGTGTTGGCCATGCTCGGCGCGGTGATCATCATCGTGCCGTCGATGTTCTTCTTCCTCGGTGGAGTCGAGCTGTTCACCACCGGTGCCCAGAACCTGACCCCGCAGCAGCAGTCGTTCTTCTCCTCGGATGCGTTCCTCAACCAGGGTGCTCCGTACATCGCTGCCGTCCTCGCCTACGCGATCGGTAACCAGACCATCGCGCAGCGATTGTTCGCGGTCCGCGAGGACTTGATCAAGCCGACCTTCATCACGGCGACGATCGGATACGGCGCCACGATCATCGGCATCGGCATGGTCGGCGTTCTCGCCCTCTACGCGGGTATCGACCCCGTCGACGGCGACCCGAACAACGTGCTGCCCCAGGTGGCGGCCGAGTACCTGCCCGGTGTCCTGGTGGCGGTGTTCTTCATCATGATCATCGGCTCGCTCTCCTCGACCGCGGACTCGGACCTGTCCGCGATGTCGTCGATCGCGATGAGCGACCTGTACGGCCAGGGCATGCGCGGCCGCGGCAAGGTGCCCAACCCCCGGGTGATGCTCATCGTCGGCCGGATCACCATGGTCCTGGCCACGGTGGCCGCCCTGTTCTTCGCCAACATCCGGTTCAACATCCTCGATCTGTTGGTGTTCGTGGGCGCACTGTGGGGCGCACTGGTCTTCCCGGTGATCGCGAGCTTCTACTGGAAGAAGGTCACCAACTCGGCCTTCACCGTCTCCGTGCTGGTCGCCCTTGCAGTCTTCCTGCCCACCCGCTTCGGGCTGATCCCGGACTCCGGCGTGCTGGCGTACGGGATCGAGGCGCTCGCCGTGGTGGGTGTGGGCGTGGTCCTGGGCCTGATGGTGTTCGGATTCCTTGGCCTCAGGCCGGCGCTCGTCGTAGCCGTGATCGCGGCACTCGGCAGCGCGCCGTTCATCCTCGGATTCCTGCGTGACTACGACACGCTCACGGCCTCACTCGTCGCGTACGCGGTCAGCACGATCGTCTGCGTGGCGATGTCGTACCGCAGCTCGATGGACTACGACTTCGACGAGATCGCGCTGGCCACCGCCGACTACGACACCGACGAGGTGGCGCAGGAGCTCGCCGGGGCCGACGCCGACGCCGACGCCCGGAACAAGGCCGAGAA
Organism: Dietzia sp. SLG310A2-38A2; assembly: GCF_014145095.1. Classification (GTDB taxonomy): domain Bacteria; phylum Actinomycetota; class Actinomycetes; order Mycobacteriales; family Mycobacteriaceae; genus Dietzia. The sequence continues at coordinate 2,052 of NZ_JAALDX010000352.1, forward strand.
CAAGAACGATGACGACGACGACGTCGTCCGCGTCTAGGAGAGGAACTGCAGATGACACCGATACTTCTGACGATCTACGTACTGATCTGGCCCGTGATCGTGGCCGGCGTCCTCGCCGTCCTGGTGGGCGCCTTCATCAGGGAGGCCGCCGAGGCCAAGCGGGACGGCGTGCCGATCATCTGAGTGTGCTCGACCGCACTACGGGTGTGCCCCCTCGCCGATTCCGGTGAGGGGGCAGACCTATGTCAGAAGGAGGGTCGGTTAGCGGTTGAAGATCCGGCGGTAGGCCGCGTTCATGGCCGGTGCCGGCAGGCGCCGGTAGGCGTTGCGGGCGAGGTAGTTGGCCACGGCGCGGGGGCGGGAGATCATGCCGGCCTCGAGGAGTGTGCGCTGGATGGTGCGCTCGGAGGCCGTGAGCTCGTGACTCTTGCGGCGGGAGAATTGCTCGTGGGTGACGCGGAACTTCACCAGCGGTTCGGGCAGGTTGTGGAAGATGTAGCCCGCGCCGAGCAGGCGGATCATCAGGTCGTAGTCCTCCTGGTAGGGGACGTGTCGGTAGCCGCCGACGGCGCGGATGGCGTCGGTGCGGGCCAGCAGGGACGGGTTGTTGACCGGGTTGTTGATCCGCGCGTAGCGGGCGATGTCCTCGTGCTCGGTGGGTAGGGCGCGCATGGCTTTCGGGTGCTCCGGGTCGGCGTCGAACTCGAGCATCGCCGAACCAAGGACGTCCACCCCGAGCGTGCGGGCGGCGTCGAGTTGCCGCTCGAACCGCTCGGGCAGGGAGATGTCGTCGGCGTCCTGGCGGGCGACCCAGCTGGTGCGAACCTCGTCGAACCCGCGTTGTGACGCCGCGGCGGCGCCGAGGTTCTGGGGTAGGGCGAACCGACGCAGGTCCGGGGTGGAGTCCAGGACGTCGCGCAGCGCGGGCGACAGGGGACCGTCTTCGACGACGATGATGTCGGCCGGCTGGACGGTCTGCGCGTGCACGCTGTCCAGGGCGTCGCGGAGCGGACCGGGTGCGATCTTGTCGTAGACGGTCAGGAGGACGGTCAGTTCGGGGTCGCGCACGGGGCTCCTTGGGGTCGGGTCGTCGCGTGGAGGGGCAGTCTTGCGGCGTCTACAAGCAGTATCGCGAACGCGATGATGCCGGTCAGGCCCTGGGCATTGCCGACGAGCCACTGCAGGAACTGGGCACCGGGGTCCAGGGCCGTCAGGTCGTAGGCGTGGTGGGTTCCCACGAGGTGGGCCAGCACGAGCGCGGCGAGGGCCAGCCGCACCGACGTTCGGCGCACGGCCAGGAGGAGGGGCAGGGCGATCAGCATGCCGGACCAGTGGTGGGTGACGGCCACGGGTGAGGCGATGAAGACCCCGAGTCCGATCAGCAGCAACGCGTCGACGGGGCGGTCCTGTCGGCTCAGCTTCCACGCGCCCCAGGCTGCCGCGATGGCCGCGATGAGGAAGAAGGAATAGACGATCAGATCCTGCCAGGGCTGGGCCGTTCCACCGCGGGCGAGCATGCCGCTCAGGGCCTGGTTGGGGACGTAATCGGGCGGGCCGCCGCGGTCGGTGAGGAAGAACTCGGTGGTCCAGAAGTAGATCGATTCGGCCGGTCGGACGAGATGGCCCAGGACGACCGTGGCTGCCACGGCAACGACGGCGCGCGCGAGGGACGCCCAGTCCTTCCGGACGAGGAACATCAACGCGAACGCGGCCGGGGTGATCTTGATCCCGGCCGCTAGTCCGAGAAGGACGCCGCGGACGCGCCTCGGGGTGAAGCCCAGGACGTCGGCGGTGACCATGAGGAACAGGAAGACGTTGATCTGGCCGAAGCCGATGTTCGCGCGGATCGGTTCGAGCAGGAGCGCCGCGCCGGTCAGGGCGAGCGCCACCGCCGGGGCGCCGGTGATCTTGAGCCTCGTGGCCGCCATAGCCAGGATCGCCCAGACTGCCGCGATGGTGGCGGCGGTCCAGGCGACCTGGGCCAGGGTGGCCCCCAGCGGCGCCAGGGGTATGAAGACGATGGCGCCGAACGGCGGATAGATGAACCTCAGTCCCGAGCGGCTGGGGAACTCCTCCGAATAGAGGTCCTGACCTGCCAGCAGGGCGCGTCCGGCGTCCTGGAACACCTGCAGGTCGATCATGAACCCCGTCACGGCCTGAACGATGACCACGATGGACACCGCCAAGGTCAGGATCATCCCTGCGGCCATGCTCACAGTGCGGGTGGTCATCGGTGGTCGGCGCATCGGCGGGCTCGTCTCTGGCGTCGAAGGTACGGTCGGCGCGGGGCGATACGGCGCGGTCTAGTGACCGTCCCCGAGGTTGCCCGAGAGCTTGTCCAGGCGTTCCTGGCTGGAGCCGTCCAGGCCGATGATCTCCACGCTCTTGCCCTTGGCTGCGTACTTGTGGGTGATCGCATCGAGGGTGGCCACCGTGGAGGCGTCCCAGATGTCGGCGTTGGTCAGGTCGATGATCACGTGCTGCGGGTCGCCCGAGTAGTCGAACTGGTGGACCAGGTCGTTGCTGGAGGCCCAGAACAGCTCACCGTGAACCTTGTAGGTGCGGATGTCGATGGTGCCGTCGTGGTTGACATCCAGCTCGGAGACCTTCTCCAGGCTCGTCATGTGCGCCACGCGGCGGGCGAACATGACCATCGCGGTGAGCACACCGAGGATCACGCCGATCGCCAGATTGTGGGTGTAGACGGTGACGGCCACGGTCACGACCATGACGATCGTCTCGCTGAACGGCATCAGGCGCAGGGTGCGTGGGTGGATGGAGTGCCAGTCCATGGTGGCCACCGAGACCATGATCATCACCGCGACCAGGGCGGCCATGGGGATCAGGCCCACGATCTCGCCGAGTGCGACCACGAGGATGAGCACGAAGATGCCGGCGAGCAGGGTGGACAGGCGGGTGCGGGCGCCGGACTGCTTGACGTTGATCATGGTCTGGCCGATCATCGCGCAGCCGCCCATGCCGCCGAAGAAGCTGGTGACGATGTTGGCGACGCCCTGCCCCCAGCCTTCGCGGGTCTTGTCGGAGCGGACCTCGGTGATGTCGTCGACGAGCTTGGCGGTCATCATCGACTCCATGAGCCCGACCAGGGCCATGGCGAACGCGTACGGGGCGATGATCTGCAGCGTCTCCATGGTCCACGGGACGTTGGGGATGAACAGCGACGGCAGCGAGTCGGGCAGATCACCCTGATCGCGCACGTTGGGCATGGTCCAGCCGAACAGGACGACCACGCCGGTGATGACGACGATCGCGATCAGCGGGGCCGGCACCGCAGCGGAGAGTTTGGGGAAGAACACCATGATCAGGATCCCGGCGGCGACCATCGGGTAGACCAGCCACGGCACCCCGAGCAGGTGGGGGATCTGGGCGGTGAAGATCAGGATGGCCAGGGCGTTGACGAACCCGACCATCACGCTGCGGGGGATGAACCGCATGAGCTTGCCCACGCCGATCAGGCTCAGGACCACCTGGAAGATGCCGGCCAACAGCACGGTGGCGATGAAGTAGTCCATCCCGTACTCCAGCGCCACCGGGGCGATCACCAGGGCGATGGCGCCAGTGGCCGCAGAGATCATCGCCGGTCGCCCGCCGGTGAAGGCGATCGTCACTGCCATGGTGAAGGACGCGAACAACCCGACCCGCGGATCCACACCGGCGAGGATGGAGAACGAGATGGCTTCGGGGATCAGCGCGAGCGCCACGACGAGGCCGGCCAGCACCTCGGTGCGCAACCGTCGCGGCGATGAGAAGGCGTACTTGAACGACGCGAGGACCCCGATCGGGGCCAGACCCTCGTCGCCGCTCGCAGGGGCCGGGGCCGGGGATGAGGCCCCGGGCGTGGTGGCGGGAGCTGTCACGAAGGGTTTTCCTTACCGTGGAGGGACATGACACACTCTCCCGTAGCGGGAGATTCTGAAGCTACCGTAACGGTAGAGTTGGTCCTGCAGCGAAAATGCATCTGCGAGTGTGAGCAAGCCCACAAGGAGGACGATGTCGGAGTCGGCGGTGCGCAAGATCGGTGAGGTCGCCGAATGCACCGGGCTGTCGATCCGCACCCTTCGGCATTACGACGATCTCGGCCTGGTGGTTCCCTCCGGCCATACCGCCGGGGGCTTCCGGCTCTACACCGAGGCGGATGTCGAACGATTGCTCCTGGTGCGAAGGATGAAGCCCCTGGGATTCTCCCTTGACCGGATGCGCCAGTTCCTCGAGGCGGTCGACGTCCTTCGAGCGGCCAAGCAGACAGGCGCGTCGGATCTTCCGCGATGGCACGAGGCCAGGACGACCGTCGAGGCAGTGCGCGGAGAGGCCCTGGAGCGCTACGCGGACCTCAAGACCCAGCTTGAATACAGCGCGGAATTTCTGCAGTTGGCCGCCCGCGCCGCCGAGTAGCTGCCACTCGGGCCGGACGCGGGATGGACCGCGACCGCCTCAGGCCAGCAGCGAGGGGTCCACCTCGTCCCACGAGCTCGCGCCGCACAGGGACAGCGTGAGGTCGATCTCGGCGAGCAGGTTGTCGAGCACCTCGCCGACCCCGCGCTGCCCGGCGATGGCCAGGCCGTAGATGTGTGGCCGACCGATCGTCACGGCGTCCGCGCCGCACGCCATGGCCTTGACCACGTCCGTGCCGTTGCGGATGCCGGAGTCCAGCAGCAGGGTCGGCTCGGGGCCGACGGCCTCGCGGATGCGCACGAGGGCGTCCAGCGTGCCGATCGATCCGTCCACCTGCCGGCCTCCGTGGTTGGAGACCATGACCGCGTCGACGCCCATGTCGAAGGCCCGCCGGGCGTCATCCGGGTGTAGGACTCCCTTGAGAACGACCGGCAGTCGGGTCCGGTCCCGCAGCGTGGCGATGTGGTCCCAGTTCAGCGCCGGGTTGGAGAACGTGTCGAGGAAGGTCTGGACGGCGGCGCGGGTCTCCGGGGCGCCGAGGTTCCTGCGGAACCCGCCCGGATGATTCCGGGCCATCTCGAACAGTGTCACGACGGCCTTCGGCGTGACCTTGACCGCGTCGGGGTCCGTGTCGGCGCCTGCGTCGGACTCACGTGCGACCCGCTCGGCCACCATCTCGGCGAAGCGGGGGTCAGAGGTGTACTGGGCGATCCCGACCCCGCGCGTGAACGGCAACGATCCGAGGTCGAGATCCCACGGCCGCCAGCCGAGCGTCGTGGTGTCGAGGGTGACGACCAGCGCCCCGGCGCCGGCGGCCTCCGCCCGGGAAATGAAGCTGTCGACCAGCTGCTCGTCCCTGCTCCAGTACAGCTGGAACCAGCGCGGTCCGTCCTTCATGGCCGCGGCCGTGGATTCCATCGGCGAGGAGCCCTGCGAGGACAGGATGTACGGCAGCCCGCGCTCGGCCGCGGCGCGCCCGATGTGGACGTCGGCGTCGCGGCGCACGAGTCCCGCGGCGCCGATCGGAGCGACCAG
>NZ_JAALDX010000353.1 GCF_014145095.1 Dietzia sp. SLG310A2-38A2
TCCCCGCCCGCGGGCGGGCCGGCCGGCGGGCAGGCCGGTGCGCCGGCGGGTACGCAGGCCAACCGCGGTCCGGTGGACGGTCCGAGTCAGCCGCCGTACTACGTGGTGGTCTCCGATCCGACTGATCCCGAGTCGGACGAACCCTCGTTCCAGCTGATCTCCGCGTTCCGCGGATATGAGCGCGAGTTCCTCGCGGCGCACATGTCGGCGAGCTCGGACCCGGACACCTACGGCGACATCACGGTCCGCGTCCAGCGACCCACGGAGCCGCTGTCCCAGGGCCCGAACCAGGCTCAGGACATCATGATCGCCTCCCCAGCGATCGCCGAGGACCGCCGGCTGTGGGGTGAGACCGCGGAGATCACCGAGGGCAACCTCCTCGCGCTGCCGTTGGCCGACGACTCGGTCCTGTACGTGGAGCCCATCTACACCCAGCGCAAGGACCAGGACTCGGCGTTCCCGAGGCTGCTGCGTGTGATGGTCTCGTACGACCGCGCGGTGGGTTACGCGCCGACGCTGTACGAGGCGCTGCGTCAGGTGGGCATCGAGGCCGATCCGGACGTCGTGCGCATCGATGAGAGCGGCGAGGCCGAGGCCGAGGCCGAGGAGTCCGTCTCGCCGACAGAGGCGAGCGCACCGAGTCCGGCGACGCCCACCACGGGCGGCGGAGGTGACGACGCCGAACGGGCCACCGCCGTGCGAAACCTCAATCAGGCACTGAACGCGGTCCGCTCGGCCCAGAGCGGGGACCTGGCCGCGCTGGGACAGGCTCTTGAGGACCTGCAGGAGGCGGTGGATGCCTATCAGGCACTCGGGAACTGACCTGACCAGGGGATATGCCACCCCTGGTGTGAGTTAGGTCATGTCCCGTTCGTTTCGCGTCCACCGATTTGCCTTCCGCGGTGACTGGCACGTAGTGTCATAGACGCAAACGACGCGGGGTGGAGCAGCTCGGTAGCTCGCTGGGCTCATAACCCAGAGGTCGCAGGTTCAAATCCTGTCCCCGCTACCACGCACTGAGGCCCGGTTCCCTTCAGGGGAGCCGGGCCTGAGGTCATTTCGCGGGTGCCACCCGGAAACCACCGCCCGGAACCCTCCGTTCGAAGTCCACCGTCCCGACTCCACCGGCGATGTGACCATCCCTGCCGGGTGGCGATCTGGTCTAGTGTCCGACTCGCGTCACCTGCGCGCGTTCGTCACACCACGCCCCGAGGGGTGTCCAGATCTCGGAGGACCTCACCGTGAAGACCCGTGCCGCCGTCGTCGAGGGTCCGGGACAACCGTTCCGGCTCGTCGACCTCGACATCGACGACCCCCGGGCGGACGAGATCCTCGTCCGCATCAAGGCTGTGGGCCTGTGCCACACCGATCTCACGATCAAGGAGATGCTCCCGGCCGAGATGTTCCCCCGCGTCTTCGGACACGAGGGGGCCGGGGTGGTCGAGGCCGTCGGGCCGGACGTGGAGGGCGTCGAGGTCGGCGACCACGTGGTGATGAGCTTCCGATCCTGCCGTCGGTGCGCCCGGTGCGAGTCCGGTGAGGTCGGCTACTGCGACCAGACCATGGCGCTCAACTACATGGGATACCGGATGGACGGGTCGACCACGTTCCATCGCGACGGCGTCGATGTGGCCGGTTCCTTCTTCGGACAGTCGAGTTTCTCGGAGCTGGCGATCGGCTCCGCCGACAACGTCGTGGTGATCGACCCGACGGTCGACCTGGCCGTCGCGGCGCCGTTCGGCTGCGGATTCCAGACCGGAGCCGGCGCTGTCCTCAACACCATCGACCCCCCTCCCGCCTCGAGCATCGTCGTCTACGGCGCCGGGGCGGTGGGTCTGGCCGCGATCGCGGCGGCCAGGGCCCGGGGAGTCGAGACGATCGTCGCCGTCGACACACAGGACTCCCGTCTCGAGCACGCGGCCGGGCTCGGGGCGCTCGGGGTCAACCCCACACACCTCGCGGAGGACGGGCTCGTGGACCGCATCAGGGAGCTCACCGGCGGTGGCGCCACGGCGGGTGTCGACACCACGGCCGTGCCGCAGGTCATCACGCAGGCAGTGCGGGCCCTCGCGCCGCGCGGGACGCTCGTGGTGCTGGGCCTGGGGGCGCCCGTGTTCGAGCTGGACGCGGTGGACCTCATGCAGAACGGCAAGATCGTCCGGGGTTGCATCGAGGGGGACTCCGACCCGCTGACCATGATCCCGGAACTTCTGGGGATGCTCAGCTCAGGAACGCTCCCGCTCGACGGCCTCATCACCACGTACCGCTTCGATCAGATCAACGAGGCGGTCCGGGACGTGGTCGCCGGTGCCGTGGTCAAGCCGGTCCTCGTCTTCTGACCACTTCGGGCCGCGGCCCGAAGTGGAACTCGTTCTCGAAAACCCATCCGGACGGCGCCCGGCCTCCTACAGTAGACAGGTGTCTGTTCGCATGTCCGTTGCGACAGGATCCCACCCAGTGACTCCCAGGAGACCGCCCATGACAACCTCTCTCGACCGCGATGCCTTTCTGATCGGCACCGAGTGGCGTTCTCCCGCGACGGACAACGTCATCGAGGTGATCAGTCCCCACACCGAGGAGATGGTCGCCCGCGTCCCGGAGGGCTCGGTCGCCGACATGGACGCCGCCGTGGCCGCTGCACGAGAGGCGTTCGACTCGGGTCCGTGGCCGCGGATGAGTCCCCAGGAGCGGATCGAGGTGGTCGCCCGTCTCTCGGCCCTCTACGCCGCACGGCTGGACGACATGGCGACCCTGATCTCCACGGAGATGGGGTCACCGATCTCGTTCAGCAAGCTGGCCCAGGCCCCCGCCCCGTGGATGCAGATCGAGGCGTTCGTGAACATCGCCCGCGAGTTCCCGTGGGAGGAGACCCGGCCGGGCGTGCTCGGCGGCGAGGTGCTGGTCCGCCACGAGCCGGTGGGCGTTGTCGCGGCGATCCCGCCGTGGAACGTCCCCCAGTTCACCGTGCTGTCCAAGCTGATCCCGGCGCTGCTCACCGGCTGCACGATCGTGATCAAGCCGGCACCCGAGACCCCGCTCGACACCTACCTGCTGGGCGAGCTGCTGATCGAGGCCGGTGTTCCGGCGGGCGTGGTGAGCATCGTGGCCGGCGGCCGCGAGGTGGGGGAGCACCTGGTGCGTCACCCGGCGATCGACAAGGTGGCCTTCACCGGGTCCACCGCGGCGGGGCGGAAGATCGGGGCGATCTGCGGCGAGCAGCTCAAGCGGTGTTCGCTGGAGCTCGGGGGCAAGTCCGCGGCGATCGTGCTGGACGACGCCGACCTGGCGAGCGTCGTCGAGGGGATCAAGTTCCTCGGCGTGATGAACTCGGGTCAGGCGTGCGTGGCGCAGACCCGGATCCTGGTGAGCCGGGACCGGCACGACGAGGTCGCCCGGGCACTGGCCGAGGGGATCGGGTCGATGGTCGTCGGCGACCCGCTGGATCCCGCCACGGAGATCGGACCGATGGTGGCGCAGAGGCAGCAGGAGCGAGTGTCCTCCTACATCGAGCTCGGGCAGCAGGAAGGCGCTCAGCTCCTCACCGGCGGGACCGGCCGCCCGGACGGTCTGGACACCGGCTGGTACGTCCAGCCGACCGTGTTCGCCGGGGTCGACAACTCCATGCGGATCGCACAGGAGGAGATCTTCGGCCCGGTCCTGTCGGTGATCGCCTACGACGACGTCGACGACGCCGTCCGCATCGCCAACGACTCCGAGTACGGACTGGCGGGCACGGTGTGGACCGCGGACCGGGAGGCGGGGCTGGGCGTGGCCCGCCGGGTCCGCACCGGCACCTACGGGGTCAACACGTACACGATGGACTTCTCGGCCCCGTTCGGCGGTTTCAAGGCATCGGGGGTCGGCCGCGAATTCGGCCCCGAGGGCCTGGCGCAGTACACCGAGGTCAAGTCCGTCTACCTCGGCGAGCCCGCGCCCGCCGGCGACGCCTGATCCCGCCGTGGTGGGGGACGGGGCGCCGCCGCTGACGGTGCGAGACGCCGACCGGGTCCGCACACTGACGCTCGCGCGCCCGGAGGCGCTCAACGCGTTCGACGAGGCCCTGTACGACGCGCTCACCGTCGCGTTGCACGAGGCGTCGGACGATCCGACGGTGGCGGTGGTGCTGCTCACCGGGCAGGGCCGGGCGTTCAGTGCCGGGACCGACCTGGTCGAGATGGCCGAGCGGGTCACCAATCCCGATTTCGTCCCCGGCGAGCACGGGTTCATCGGCCTGATCGACGCCCTGGCCGGGTTCGACAAGCCCCTGGTCCTGGCGATCAACGGGCTCGGCCTCGGGATCGGCACGACAGTCATCGGGTTCGCCGACCTGGCTTTCATGGCCGAGGACGCCCGGCTCAAGTGCCCCTTCACCAGCCTCGGGGTGGCGCCCGAGGCCGCCTCGAGCTACCTGCTCCCTCGGCTCGTGGGTCGGCAGAACGCCGCCTGGGTGTTGCTGTCCTCGGAGTGGATCAGCGCCGCCGAGGCCCACGAGATGGGTCTGGTGTGGCGTCTGTGCGCTGCAGACGAGCTGCTGACGGTGGCCACCGAGCACGCCACGCGGCTGGCGAGATTGCCGATCTCGAGTCTGCGGGCGGTCAAGCGGACGATGGTCGAACCCCTGGCCCGCCCGATCGCGGAGGCACGCGAACGCGAGAACCAGTGTTTCGCCGAACTCATGGGCGGGCCCGCGAACTCCGAGGCGCTGACCGCGTTCGCCGAGGGGCGGCCCGCGGACTTCACGGCGCTCCCCGACGGGGCCTGACGGCGGGGGTCCCGCCCGCCTCGAGGCCGG
>NZ_JAALDX010000354.1 GCF_014145095.1 Dietzia sp. SLG310A2-38A2
CCAGGGGGGAGTCGGGGAACTCGACGGCCAGGCGTCGGGCCACCGCGCCGCCGATGCCGCCCGAGGCGCCGGTGACCAGGACGGCACCCGCCCGCCGACCCGCGCTCATCGGAGGTCGGTCTTGAGGATCTTGCCCGAGGCGTTGCGCGGGAACGACTCCACGAACTCCACCGCGCGGGGTCGCTTGAAGTTGGCCAGGTGCTCCCGGCAGAACCCGAGGACGTCCTCCTCGGTGAGCGACGACCCCTCTCGGCGCACCACGAAGGCTTTGCCGACCTCACCCATCCGGTCGTCCGGGACGCCGATGACGGCGGTCTCGACCACTCCGTCCAGGCGTGAGAGCGTCTGTTCGACCTCGGCGGGATACACGTTGAACCCGCCCGTGATGTACATGTCCTTGAGCCGGTCGGTGATACGCAGGTTGCCGTGGGAGTCGATCTCGCCCACGTCGCCGGTGTGGAGCCAGCCGTCGGGATCGATGGTGTCCGCGGTGTTCTCCGGGTCGTCGAGATACCCCTGCATGACCATCTCGCCGCGGGTGAGGATCTCGCCTTTGTCCCCGATCCGGATCTCCATGCCGGGGTAGGCCCGGCCGCAGGTGGTGGCCACGGTGACGTCGTCGTCCTCCGCCGTGGTGGTGGTGATGAAGCCCATGGTCTCGGTCTGGCCGTACGCGGTGAGGACCGTCTCCAGTCCCAGGTCGGACTGCATCCGCTCGACCAGGACCACCGGGACCACCGACGCGCCGGTCACGGCCAGGCGGAGGGAGGACAGATCGAACGCCGCCCGGTCGGCGGCGTCCAGGATCGTCTGGAAGATCGTGGGGGCGCCCGGCAGGACCGTGGCGTCCTCGTCCTGCACGAGCCGCATCGTCTCGGTGGGCGAGTACACCGCGAGGGGGATGACCGTCGCGCCGAAGAGCGTGCAGACCAGGAAGCCGGCCTTGTATCCGAAGCTGTGGAAGAACGGGTTGACGATGAGGTAGCGGTCGCGTTCGGTGAGTCCACCGTTCGACCCCCACGCGCGGGCGCCGGCGACGGTCTGGCGGTGCAGCGCCACCACGCCCTTGCTCTTGCCGGTGGTGCCGGAGGTGAACAGGATGTCGGCCACGTCGTCGCCCGTCACCGCGTCGGCGCGGGCGTCGGTCTCCGCGAGCGCGGAGTCGGTGGCCTCCGCCTGGAGGTCGGTGAGGTCGACGACGGCGAGGTCGGCGGTCGCGGTGTCCCCGCCGTCGAGGGGGATCCGCACGAGGGTCCGCAA
>NZ_JAALDX010000355.1 GCF_014145095.1 Dietzia sp. SLG310A2-38A2
TCCGGACGCGCCCTGGCCGGCGGTGCCCCGCGCCGCGGCACCGCTACCGCCGCCCGAGCCGTCGGAGACGCGGAGCGTGATCTGGGATCCGGGGATCCCGGTCCCGCCGTCGAGACCCACGACCGTCCCGTAGGGGCGCCCGGTGCCGGACACGAACTGGGTGTTGACGACGAAACCGGCGCCGGTGAGTAGCGAGGTCGCCGCCGACTGGCTCATCCCCTCGACATCCGGTGTCCCCGTCCCGCTGGTGCCCGCCTGGAATGCGGGATCCGGCGCGGGCAGCCGGACCGGTCCGTAGATCTCCGCGATCGGGGTGAGTGCGGAGAACCAGGTGTTGGCCGGCTCGAGACCGCCGAAGAGGTTGCCGAACGCGCACTGCCGCAGCGGGCTGGTGCACAACTCGCTGGTGGTGGTGCCGTCGTTGAAGGCGTAGACGGCGGCGGAGTAGTTGTTGGTGAAGCCGAGGAACGCGGAGGAGCGGTTGGCCTCGGTGGTCCCCGTCTTCCCCGACATCGGCAGGCTCCACCCGGCGGCACCCGCGGCGCCCGCGGCGGTGCCGGCCCCCACGTGGTCCTTGGACAGGGCCACCGAGAGCGTGTCCGCCAGCCCCGGCTCGACGACCTGCTCGCACCCCGGCTCGCTCAGCTCGACCGGCTTGCCTGTGCGGTCGGTGATCGACTCGACGGGGCTCGGTGGGCACCACATCCCGCCGGAGGCGAGGGTGGCGCCGACGTTGGACAGCTCCAGCGCGTTGACCGCCGTGGGCCCGAGGGTGAACGACCCCAGGTTGTTCTTCTTGATGAACCCGGCGATCGAGTCGCCGTCCGCCGCGGTGCCCTTGCGGTCGTAGGAGCGCATCCCGAGCCGGACCGCCATGTCCACGGTGGGGGCGACGCCGACGTCCTTGATGAGGTTGACGAAGGTCGTGTTGGGCGACTGCGCGAGCGCGTCCGCGACGGACAGCGAACTCGGGTACGACCCGGCGTTCTCCACGCAGTACTCGGCGGGCGGGCATCCCCGTGCGCCACCGGCGCCCAGTCCGGAGACCTCGACGCGGCGCGGGACCGCCAGGCTGGTGTTGGTGCCCATGCCCTTCTCCATGGCCGCGGCCACCGTGAAGACCTTGAACACCGACCCGCCGCCATCGCCGACCAGCGAGAACGGCTGCGGCTGGACGGTCTGGCTGTCCCCCAGTTCCAGGCCGTACTGGCGGCTCGAGGCGATCGCCACGACCTTGTGGGACTCCCGGCCGGGGCGCACGACGCTCATGACCTCGGCCACGCCCTGCCCCGTCGGGTTCCCGTAGGTGTTGAGCGAGCGCTGCACCGAGTCGTGGACGGTCGGGTCGAGGGTGGTGCGGATGGTGTACCCGCCCTGTTGGACCATCTCGCGGCTCAGACCGTTCTGATCCAGGTAGTCCAGCACGTAGTCGCAGAAGAACCCGCGGTCACCGGCGGTGATGCAGCCACGGGGCAGCGAGTTGGGGCGCTCCAGCACACCGAGTGGTTCGGCCGCGTAGGCCGCGCCCTCGGCCGGCGTGATCGCGCCGGTCTGGACCATGGTGTCGATGACGGTGTCGCGACGGTTCTTGGTGTCCTCGGGGTTCGCGTACGGGTTGAACATGCTGGTGGACTGGATCATCCCGGCGAGCATGGCGGACTGCGGCACGGAGAGGTCCGAGGCGTTGACGCCGAAGTAGGTCTGGGCCGCGGTCTGGACCCCGAAGGAACCGTTGCCGAACGAGATCAGGTTGAGGTATTTGCTGAGGATGTCGTCCTTGCTCATCTCGCTGTCCAGCGTGAGCGCCATCCGGATCTCTTTGATCTTGCGCGCCGGGGTGGTCTCCACGGCCGCGCGGCGTTCCGCGTCGTTCTCCGCGGAGACGAGGAACTGGTAGTTCTTGACCAGCTGCTGATCGATGGTCGAGGCGCCCTGCTGCACGTCCCCGGACGTGGCGTTGGTGAGCGCCGCGCGGATCGTCCCCCGCCAGTCCACACCGTTGTGGTCGGCGAACCGGCGGTCCTCGATCGCGATGATCGCCAGTTTCATGTTCTGCGAGATCTCCTCGCTCGGGACCACCACCCGCTGCTGGTCGTACAACCAGGCGATGGGCGTTCCCCCGGAGTCGGTGACCGTGGAGATGGACGGGAGATCGCCCTTGATCAGGTCCGCAGAGGTCCCGGAAAGCGAGTCCGCCATCTTGTTGGAGGCCAGCCCCGCCGCCCCGGCGATCGGGAACAACGACCCGGCCGCCACCACCCCGGCGGCGACAGAAGCCGCGACCAGCTTTCCCAGCGAACTCATAGCCGACACGGGGCCAGAGTACGTGAACACCCCTGTCCCGCCACCCCCCGAGGCGTCCGCAGCACACGACTCTTTACTTCTGTTGTGTGACTACGGTAACAATATGAGGGAACGCGGGACGTTTCGAACCCGGATGAGGTCGTGGTCCGACGGCACTCACGGCCGAGAGGCTCCCGTGGACATCGTGGGCCCGCCGCGCCGGGTGGGTCCAGAAGGCCGGAGGCGTGTGCGGTAGACCCGTCCGCGACTCCACACAGACAGGGGTACATCGATGACGGCCACCCTTCCCGGGACCTCCCGCACCGACGACGCCGGGGTCCGCCCCGGTTCAGGCAATCCTCTCGGGTCCGAGGAGACGATCATCGGGGAGGGCCGCCAGGAATGGGTGGCCCAGGCCCGGTGCAAGGACATCGACCCGGACGAACTCTTCGTCCGCGGCGCCGCGCAGCGCAAGGCGGCCTCCATCTGCCGCCACTGCCCGGTCCTCCTGCAGTGCCGCGCCGACGCGTTGGACAACCGCGTCGAGTTCGGGGTCTGGGGCGGGATGACCGAGCGTCAGCGCCGCGCCCTGCTCAAGCAGCATCCCGAGGTGCGGTCCTGGGCCGACTTCTTCGCCCAGCAGATCGAGCGGCACACCGTCATCTACTGACGCCTCCCGATCGGCCCCGTACCCCGACACGGACACGACCCGCGGCATCCGCCGCGGGTCGTGTCGTATCCCCACCGGGTCTGATCATCCGGTCGACTGTCCGACTGTCCGACCGGTCGACCGTTCACCCGCAGAGCTGGTCACCGACCGAGCGCAGCGCCTCCAGGTTGGAGATCTCGAACGGCAACGAGGGCACCCCCACGATCCGCACGTCCGGATGGGTGTCGGTGAACGACTCCAGCAGGCGGACCTCCTGCTTGGCCGTGCCGGCCCGGTCGGCGTGGATCCGAAGCACCGCCTCGGCCTCCGGGTTCCCCGCCAACCGGTCGGCGGCCGCACACGCCTGCTCGGCCGTCAGGTCGGTCAGTCGCGGGTGGGTGCGATTGATCACGACCCCCGCGAGCGGCATCTCCTCCTCTGAGAGACGTTCGGCGAAGAATGCGGCCTCGCGCAGGGCCGGTCGTTCCGCGGACGAGACCACAAGGAACTCGGTGCCCTTGCGGCGCAGGACCGCCTGGGTGCGGGAGGCCCGGGTGGCGAACCCGCCGAACGTGGAGTCCAGGGCCACCACCATCTCGGAGGCGTCCTTGAGCATCGACGAGCCGACGACGGCCGACACACCCCGCATCGCCGTGCTCATGGCGCCCGTCATCAACCGGCCGACCCCGCGACCGGGCGCCGCGAACACCCGCATGAGGCGGCTGTCCATGAACGCGCCCAGGCGACGCGGGGCGTCGAGGAAGTCGAGTGCGTTGCGGGAGGGAGGGGTGTCGACCACGACGAGGTCCCACGTCGAGTCGTCGAGCAGTTGCCCCAGCTTCTCCATGGCCATGTACTCCTGCGTCCCGGCGAAGGAGGTGACCATGGTCTTGTAGAAATGGTTGTCCAGGATGGACTGCGCCTTCTCGGGCGTGGTGTTGGCGGTGACCAGCTCGTCGAACGTGCGACGCATGTCGAGCATCATCGCGTGCAGCGACCCGCCCGAGTCCGCGTACTCCGGCCCCAGGTTCACCCGGGACGGCTCGTTGGACAGGCTGTCGATGCCCAGCGCCTGCGCGAGGCGCCGGGCCGGGTCGATGGTGAGGACCACGGTGTCGCGGCCGAGCTCGGCCGCGCGCAGGGCCACCGCGGCGGCGGTGGTGGTCTTGCCCACGCCGCCGGCGCCGGTGCAGACCACGACACGGGTCGCGGGATCGGTGAGCATTCCGGTGATGTCGAGACGACGAGTCATGTCAGTGCACTCCCTGGTCGGCGAGGGCGGAGGCGAGGTCGTACAGATCGGCGACCTCGACGCCGTTGGGCAGGGCCGGCAGCACGAGGGTCGGGCAGCCGGAGGAGGTCAGGGTCTCGCCGGCCTTGAGCTGACCGCGTGCGACGCGGGCGTGTTCGATCGCCTCCACCAGGAGCCCCTGCAGGCCCTCGTCGTCGAGCTCCACACCGGTCTCCTCGAGCCCGGCCAGCACCGCGCCGGCGTCGATGTCCTCCTCGGCGATCCGCTGGAGCGCGGCGTCGTCGAGGTGCCTGGTCTCGGCCCGGTTGATGATCACCTGCCCGACCCGCAGGTCGTGCGAACGCAGCTCCTCGATCGCCTCGATGGTCTCCTGGACCGGCAGCGACTCGAGCAGGGTCACCAGGTGCACGACGGTCTGCGGGGAGTGGACCAGCTCGGAGACGGCATCGGCCTGTCGGCGGATGGGACCGCCGGCGGCCAGGTCCGCCATCGCGGTGGTCACGTCGAGGAACTTGCCGATACGGCCCGTGGGCGGGGCGTCCACCACCACGGCGTCGTACACGACCTCCTTCTTGGCGTGCTGGCGCGTGACGACCTCGTAGATCTTGCCGGTCAGGAGCACGTCCTTGAGGCCGGGGGCGATGGTGGTCGCGAACTCGATCGCGCCCACCGACTTCATCACCTTGCCCACCACCCCGAGGTGGTAGAAGGTGTCGAGGTAGTCGAGCATCGCGGCCTCGATGTCGATGGCCAGCGCGAACACCTTGCCGCCGCCGTCCACCCTGGCCACGAGTTCCTCGCGGTACGGCAGCGGGGCGCGGTCGAAGATCCGGGAGATTCCCTGGCGTTCCTCCACCTCGACCAGCAGCACGCGCTTGCCGGTGGAGGCCAGTGCCAGCGCGAGCGAGGTGGCGACCGTGGTCTTACCCGTTCCCCCCTTCCCGGACACATAGTGGAGGTCTGCGCGGGAGGAGGAGTCGGACCAGCCGGTGGACAACTCGTCGGCGATGGTCGCCCTCGTCGACTGTGTCTCCTGCGTACGTGTCGCCTGCGTTCCTGGAATGTCGGTGGACGGCATGCGTTCCAGACTAAGCGCATCCACCACCGCGCGCGGGCTGCTCTCGACTTCCCTAGAGTGGGGGGCATGAGCGAATCCACCTCCGCAGCCCGGTTCGAGTACGCGACCGTCCCGCTGCTCACCCACGCCACCAAGCAGATCCTCGACCAGTGGGGCGGCGACGGCTGGGAGCTCGTCTCCGTGCTGCCCGGGCCCACCGGCGAGCAGCACGTCGCCTACCTCAAGCGCCGGCTCTGATGTCGGAGGGCGAGGGCGGGGGTTACTGGACCCGCAAGCTGGAGCAGCTGGGGATCGACCTGCCGACCGTCGTCCCCCCGCTGGCCAACTACGTCCCCGCCGTGCGGACGGGGGCGTACGTCTACACCTCCGGCCAGCTGCCGATGGTCGACGGCGCCCTCGCCGCGACAGGCAAGGTCGGTGCCGCGATCAGCCCGGAGGTGGCCGCCGGTCTCGCCCGGACCTGCGCACTCAACGCGCTCGCCGCGGTCGACGGCCTGGTCGGCATCGACTCCGTGGTGCGGATCGTCAAGGTCGTCGGGTTTGTCGCCTCGGCCCCGGGTTTCAACGCCCAGCCCGCGGTGATCAACGGCGCCTCGGACCTGCTGGGTGAGGTCTTCGGCGACGCCGGCATCCACGCCCGCTCCGCCGTCGGGGTGTCCGAGCTGCCGCTCGACGCTCCCGTCGAGGTCGAGCTCGTCGTCGAGGTCGAGGGCTAGGGCGGACCATGGCGACGTCCGGCGGTCTGGCCCCGATCACGTTCCCCGCGTACGAGACGCTGCGCCCCGTCACCGACCTGGCCGGGGTGATCCTCTGCGACAACCCCTCGGAGATGACCTTCGAGGGGACCAACACGGTCGTGCTGCGGGCCCCGGGATCGCCCACCGCCGTGGTGGTGGATCCCGGTCCGGACGATCGCGCGCACGCCGAGCGGATCGCCGCCATCGTGGGGGAGGTCGAGCTCGTCGTCGTCACCCATCGCCACGGGGACCACACCGACGGGATCGACCACCTCCGGGCGCTGACCGGCGCCCCGGTCCGTGCGGTCGGGGAGCAGTACTGCCGCGACGCCGGGCCACTTGTCGACGGCGAGGAGATCCACGCCGCCGGGCTGGACATCATCGTGCTGGCCACGCCCGGGCACACCGCGGACTCGGTCAGCCTCGAGGTGCGGCCCGCGGGTGCCGGGTTCACGGCGCCGGCGGACTGCG
>NZ_JAALDX010000356.1:0-1078 GCF_014145095.1 Dietzia sp. SLG310A2-38A2
CGTCGCCGAGACCACGCTCGCACCCCGGCAGCTGGTCCTGCCGGCGTTCGTGGCCGACGGTCTCGATGCGCCGCACGCCATCTCCTCCCTGCCCGGGGTCGTGCAGCACACCGTCGACTCCCTGCGCCGTGAGGCCGCCGCCGCCGCCGAGGCGGGACTCGGCGGAATCATGCTGTTCGGGGTCCCGCTCGATGAGCACAAGGACGCCTCGGGCAGTTGCGGCGCCGCGGCCGACGGCATCCTCAACCGGGCACTGACCGCCGTCCGCGAGGAGGTGGGCGACGACCTCGTGGTGATGGCCGACACCTGCCTGGACGAGTTCACCGACCACGGCCACTGCGGTGTCCTCGGCACGGACCCGCGGGGCGAGCAGGTCGTCGACAACGACGCCACCCTGGCCGCCTACAACGACCTCGCCGTGGCCCAGGCCGCCGCCGGCGCCCACGTGGTGGGGCCGAGCGGGATGATGGACGGCCAGATAGCCGCCATCCGCGAGGCGCTGGACCGCGAGGGTTACCAGGACGTGGCCGTGCTGGCGTACAGCGCCAAGTACGCCAGCGCGTTCTACGGGCCGTTCCGCGAGGCCGTCGGGTCCTCGCTGCGTGGCGACCGGCGCACCTACCAGCAGGACCCCGCCAACCTGCGCGAGTCGCTGCGCGAGGTGCGGTTGGACCTCGATGAAGGCGCCGACATGGTCATGGTCAAGCCGGCGATGAGCTACCTCGACGTGCTGCGCCAGACCGCCGAGATCTCGGACGTGCCCGTGGCCGCCTACCAGGTCTCCGGGGAGTACGCGATGATCTCCGCCGCCGCCGAGCGCGGGTGGATCGACCACGACCCGGCGGTGATGGAGTCGTTGACCTCCATCCGCCGCGCCGGCGCGGACATCGTCCTGACCTACTGGGCGCTTCACGCTGCACGCCTCCTCGCCGACGGGTGGGGCTCCCGGTGACCGGCACCGGCCCGTGGCGCCCACCGGAGCGGACCGACGACCCCTCCGAGCGCGCCGACGGTCGTCCCGAGAGCCCCGCCGGGCCGGTACCCGACGATGTCCACTCCGCCTGGGGCCTGTGGCTCA
>NZ_JAALDX010000356.1:1154-4123 GCF_014145095.1 Dietzia sp. SLG310A2-38A2
GGATGCTGCTCAACGCCGCCACCTCCCGGTTCGGCGACCTGCCCCCGGCCACGCGTGACGCGTTCCGCGACGCCGTCGAGACCGCCGGGAGCACCGACATCTCCATCGAGGCGCTGTTCGGCATGGCCCGGATCGTGGGCGCCGTCCTGGCGGTGCTCGTCAGCGTGGTGACCGTGTGGCTGGCCTTCCGGCTGCGGGCGGGAAAGGGCTGGGCCCGGACGATGCTCGACATCGTCGCGATCTTCCTCGTGGTGGACGCGGTCTCGGTGGTGATCGGCGTGTTCGGTGGAGTCGCCGTGGCGGGGGAGCGCGGCGAGATCGTCACCTTTGTCGTGATCTCGCTGCAGATCCTCGCGGGGCTGTGCGCCGCAACCGCCGTATGGCGTCAGCACACCGCCGAGGCCATGAAGTTCACGACCGGCGGCGGTGCCCGTGCCGGCGAGTGAGCCTGACCGCCCGGGGCCGGAACCCGAGGGCCCCATCCTCTTTGCCGAAGACGGGTGGAGCTGGGCCTGGATCTTCGCCGCGCCGCTGTTCTGCGCGAGCGCCGCGGTGTTCGAGCTGATCGCCGGCGCACCCGTCCACTGGCTCATGCTCACTGTCTGCGCGATCGCCGCGGCGATGTGCCACGGGGTGATGATCGCCGCCACCCGCGTCCACGGTCGTGTCCGGCTCACACCGACCACGTACATCCAGGGAACCGAGGAACTCGAACTCGACCGCGTAGAAGAGGTCTTGCCACTGCCCGGTGACGGCCGCCCCGAGGCCTCGTGGGAGACCGCCCGCACACTCGGGGAGCTCCGCGAGATCCCCCGGCGCCGGCGCTCCGTGGGACTGCGCCTGGACACAGGTGCCGAGGTCCGGGCCTGGACCCGCGACCCGGCTGCCCTGCACTCCGCTCTCGAGGCCGCGGTCCGCTCCGTCGGAACGGGCACGGGCACAGGCTCAGGTACCGCCTCGGATCCGGCGTGACCGCCCGGCGCCACGCCGTCATCGCCGTCACCGCCGCGCTCCTGGCGGTGGTGTTGTGGTGGCTGTCGCGCGACCTCGTGGCCGTCCGGCCGCCCGAGGTCGACCCGCCCGTCGACGGCGTGATCCTGCGGACCTATACCGAACCCTGGCTGCTGCTGGCGGCTACGCTCTCGGCCGGCCTCGCGATGGTGTCGGCGACGCTCGCGGTCGTGTCCCGGGACCGCCGGCATGAACAGTGATATATCCACTTCTGCCTGCACTTTTCTGGCACGAAGCCCGCTCGCGGTAACGATCGGATGACGGTTCCCTGAGTCGGTGCCAGTTGGTGCTGCGTGGCACCGGACACAGGCTACATTTGGAGCGGTTCGGACGCTTGTGACGCTCGTGAACTTGAGCGGTCGCGGCGTCCGATTCGTCTGGTAGTCATCTACAGAACATGGAATCGGGGATCGGTGCAGCCGTCTAGCACTTTCGTTGGCACCACCGCGGTCGTTGGCGCGATCGCTCTTCTTGGTACCGGGGTGGCTGCCGCCGCCCCGGTCAAGTGGCAGGACTGTACCGAGATGCTCGGGATCGAGGCCGAGTACGTGCCGGCCGGTCTCGAGTGCGGGACCGTCGAGGTCCCCGTCGACTACAGCCAGCCCGACGGCGCCCGGACCGAGGTCGCGCTGACCCGCATCAAGGCCTCCTCCGGTCAGGCCCGGTCGGCCGTCTTCGGCAATCCCGGCGGCCCCGGCAACTACGCGCTCAACTTCTGGAGCCCCGCATTCGACGGCACCGCGCCCGCCGGCCTGTACGAGAACCACGACCTCGTGGCCGTGCAGCCGCGTGGCCTCTACGGCTCCAACCCGATGACCTGTGACGTCGCCTTCGTCGGCCCCACCACCGCCAACGCTCTCCACGACGCCTGCTTCGGGACCGACCCGGCCTACATGGCCTCGTTCACCACCGAGAACGCGGCCCGCGACATGAACTCCGTCCGCGAATCGCTCGGGCTCGCGGAGATCGACTACGTGGGCGTGTCCTACGGCACCGCGATCGGCACCGACTTCGCGACCCTGTTCCCCGAGCACACCGGCCGCATGGTGCTGGACTCCAACACCCACCCCGACTGGCGGTGGTCCCAGCAGGCCGAGCAGGGCGCGCTCGCCCAGGAGCGGCGCCTGAACGACATCTTCTCGTGGATCGCCGAGCGCGACGACTACTACGGCCTCGGCGATACCCCGCTCAAGGTGTTCCATTCCTGGAAGTGGGTGACCGACCAGGAGGTGGGGGGCCCCGCCAACCTCACCCCGCCCCCGGCCGAGACCCGCGACCTGCCCGTCGAGCTGCGGGGCACCGCGCTCGAGCGGCCCGCGATCGACACCATCAACGGGACCGCGCCCACCCTCGCGCGCGTCGAGGGCTTCGGCCGCGCCGTCGCGCTGCAGGGTCTGACCAACAACGCCACCACCGGGTTGTACGACGCCACGGTGGGCGCGACCTACTCCGAGCAGGCGTGGCCGATGCTGGCGCACATGCTCAAGTACTACAACGACGGCGGCAACATCGCCCGGGTCGACTACCCGACGGCCGCGCAGATCATCGCCGCGCAGGAGAGCCGCTCCCCGGTCTTCCGCACCGACATCGAGATGAACGCGATTATCACCTGCAACGAGACCTCCTCGCCGCCCAACGAGCTGGGCGTCATGGCTGCAAAGGCGGACCGGCACACGGGCGGCAACAAGCTCACCACCCGCGCCGCGGCCGAGGCCGCCGGTGACGACTGTGTGGGCTGGGCGCCGGTCGCGCGCACCATCCAGCCGAACGGCGAAGACCTCGATCAGAAGCCGCTCGTCCTGCACTCGGAGAAGGACGCGGTCACTCCTATCGCCGGCGCCCACCGGGTCGTCGAGACGCTCGACGGGACGCTGGTCGTCGTCGGCGGCGGCGAACACGGCACCTTTCGCACCGGTAACGCGGCCGTCGACGCCGTGGTGATGGAGTTCCTCGAGACC
>NZ_JAALDX010000035.1:0-6540 GCF_014145095.1 Dietzia sp. SLG310A2-38A2
GTGCGCTCACCGCCTGCGGCAGCTCGGACGCGCAGTCCGCCGGCGCCGAGGGTGAGGGGCCCGCCCGGGTCGTCCTCACCAGCCACGCCGCGGCCGACACGCTCGACGAGCTGGATCTCGAGGACCGGGTGGTGGGCCTGACCAAGACCGGGGTGTTCCCGGACGCGCTCGATACCTACGCGAGCGATGAGTACACGGACGTCGGCAGCCTCAAGGAGCCGAAGATGGACGTCATCGCCGAGCTCGGCCCGGACCTCATCCTGTTCGGCGCCCGCACGGAGGCGATGGAGCCCGAGTTCGCCAAGATCTCGGATCAGGTGATCGCCGGTGACCCCGACACCTCCGACACGGTCGCCTCCAACCGCGCGAAGGTGGAGGAGATCGCCGCCCTGTTCGGTGCCGAGGACAGGGCGGCGGAGCAGCTCGACGAGATCGACGAGAAGGTCGCCGGGACGCGCGCCAAGGCCGAGAACGCCGGCACGGCACTGGTGCTGATGACCTCGGGCGGCAAGGTGACCGCCTACGGCCCCGGGACCCGTTTCGACATCATCTTCAACGAGCTCGGGATGGAGTCCGCCGGCGATGTCGCCGCCGAGGGCAGGCACGGTGCACCGCTGAGCTGGGAGCAGATCGCCGAACTCGACCCGGAGCACGTCTTCGTGATCGACCGCGACGCCGCGATCGGCGCCGAGGGGGAGGCCGCCACCGCGCTGCTGGACAACCCCCTGTTCAACCGGACGTCCGCTGCGACCAACGACAACGTCCACGTGCTCGACGGGCAGAACTGGTACCTCATCGGCGGCGGACTCGGTGTCCTGGACTCCATGATCGACGAGATCGACGCGGCAGTCTCCTGACGGTGGGGAGCATCCGGTCGTGACCCCCACACTGGTGGAGAGCCGGCCACGGCAGCGGACGCCGTGGCCGGCTCTCGGCGTGGCCGCACTACTGGTGGCACTGGTCGCGAGTGTGTTCGTCGGGGCTGCCGACATCACCGTGTGGGATGTCCTGACCGGTGGCATCACCGAGGCCCACCGCGTCTACCTGGTCGAAGCCCGCCTGCCCCGGACCGCGGCGGCGGCGCTCGCCGGGGCCTCCCTGGCGATCGCGGGTCTCCTCATGCAACTTCTCACCCGAAATCGCTTCGTCGAGCCCTCCACGGCCGGAACGGTCGAGTCCGCCGGGCTGGGTCTGGTCGTGGTGGCGATCCTCGCTCCGGGGGCACCGATCGTCATGAAGATGCTCGTCGCCATGGTGTTCGCCCTGGCCGGTACCGCGCTGTTCCTCGCGTGCATCCGGCGCGTCGCGGTCTCCGACTCCTTCATCGTGCCGCTCATCGGGATCATGCTCGGCTCGGTCGTGGGGGCCGTGGCGGCGTTCCTGGCACTGTCCCGCGACCTGCTCCAGATGCTCAACTCCTGGATGCTCGCGGACTTCTCCGCGGTCCTCGCCGGGCGGTACGAACTCCTCTGGTTGGTGGCCGTCCTCGGGATGGTCGCCTACGTCACGGCGGACAGGTTCACCGTGGCCGGGCTGGGGGAGGACGTGGCCACCGGCCTCGGGCTGGATCACCGCACTGTCGTCGCACTGGGCATGTCCATCGTGGCCGCCGTCGCGGCCGTCGTCGTCGTCACCGTGGGCGCACTCCCGCTGCTCGGACTCGTGGTCCCCAACGTCGTCTCCAGGCTCGTCGGCGACGACGCGCGACGGGGCCTGCCGCTCGTGGCGCTCCTCGGCGCGGTCACCGTCCTCGTCTGCGACATGGTGGGGCGGTCGCTTCCGGGCATCCTGGCCGGCGGATCGGCCGGGGCGGGAGAAATCCCCGTCGGGACGCTGGTGGGGATCATCGGCGGGGCCGTATTCCTGGCGATGATGCTGCGGGCGGTGCGCAATGGCTGATACCGCGATGCTCGTCACCCCGCCGGAGAGGCTCTCGCCGGGCCGGACCCGGGCGGAGTCCGACCACAGACGCCGCTGGTCGGTGGCGCTGGTGTGCGCTGCCGTCGCGGTCGCGGCGCTGGCCGCACTGGTGTTGACCGGACTCCCGGAGACCGTCGGCTCCAGGGCATGGCACTACTCGCTGGACCGGTTGTCCCGCCATGCCGTGGCGATCGTCCTGGTGGCCGTGGCCGTGGGCGTGTCGACGGTGTTGTTCCAGACCGTCACCGGGAACCGGATCCTCACCCCGGCGCTCATGGGCTTCGACTCGCTGTATCTGCTCGTCCAGACGATGCTCGTCTTCTTCATGGTCCCGAGGCCCGAGGCGATCGCCGGCGGACTGATCAGTGGTGGCCTCTCCGGATTCCTGGGGCAGACCGCGATCATGGTGGTGGCCTCGACCGCGCTCTACCTCTGGCTGCTCGGTGGACGACGGACCGACATCCACCTGTTGTTGCTGGTCGGTGTGGTGTTCGGGGTGTTCTTCCGCTCGATCTCCTCGTTCTTCCAACGTCTCCTCGACCCGGCCGCCTACCTCCAGGTCCAGGACGCCATGTTCGCCAGCTTCCGTGGTGTTCAGTTGGACGTCCTCGTCGCGTGTGGACTCATCGTGGCCGCCTGTCTGGTCGTGGTCGCGGCGCTCGGGCGCAGACTGGACGTGATGCTGCTGGGTCGTGACCCGGCGGTCGCTCTGGGCGTGAACCACCGCCGGGTGACGATCGTCGTCCTGGTGGTGGTCTCGTTCCTGGTCTCCGCCTCCACGGCCCTGATCGGCCCGGTGATGTTCTTCGGGCTCATCGTCGCGAACGCCGCCTACGCCCTCCTGGGGACCACTCTCCACCGCTTCACCCTCCCCGTCGCCTCGCTGCTCGGCGTGATCGCGCTGGCCGGTGGGGAGATGGTGCTCGGCGTACTCGGCGTCGAGTCCGCGCTGAGCATCGTCATCGAGTTCATCGGTGGCCTGCTGTTCCTGTTCCTGCTCCTGACCAACCGCGCACGCTGACGAAAGAGGCACATCATGTCCCTTCTCCCGTTCCGCCGCCGTGGCGACCGAGCCAGTGCGTCCCGGTGGTCGACCGAGCGGTCGGACGAGTGCGGTATCGAGGCCAACGCGGTGTGCTCGTCATACGGGGACACCCGGGTCCTCCACGAGGTCACGGCGTGCTTCGCCCAGGGCGGTGTCACCTCGCTGATCGGTCCCAACGGCGCCGGGAAGTCGACGTTGCTGGGGGTCATGAGCCGGCTCCAGGAAGCGGATTCGGGACACGTCCTCGTCGACGGGGTCGACGTGTCCGCCAGCGGTGGGCGTGAGCTGGCCCGACGGCTCGCGGTTCTCCGACAGGACAACGCGGTCTCCATCCGTCTGACCGTTCGCGAACTCGTGGGCTTCGGCAGGTACCCGCACAACGGTGGACGGCCCACCCCCGGGGACGTCGAGCACGTCGAGTACGCCCTGGGGGCGATGGAACTGGAGGGCTTCGCCGACAGGTACCTGGACGAGCTCTCCGGCGGTCAGCGCCAGCGCGCGCACATCGCGATGGTCCTCGCGCAGGACACGGACTACGTCCTGCTCGACGAGCCACTCAACAACCTCGATCTGCGCCACGCCACCTCGATCATGCGATTGCTGCGCCGGACCGCCGCGGAGCGGAACAAGACCATCGTTCTGGTGATCCACGACATCAACATCGCCGCCGCGTACTCCGACCGGATCATCGCCATGAAGGGCGGCTCGATCGTGGCCGACGGCACCCCGGCCCAGATCATGCGCACCGACGTCCTGCGGCTCGTGTACGACATGGACATGCAGGTCGCCGAGGTCGCGGGTCGATTCGTGGCGCTGTACTTCGACGGCGAGGACGAGTCCGAGGGTCGCGGCGCCGTCCTCTCCACCGCCTGAACCGGGTCGCCCCGAGGACGCCGCGGTGAACGATCGGGACGACGGAGGATCCATGCGGACGACGACGGGGACCCGCGGGTCTCCGGCCGGGGGCGACCGGCTCTCCCCGGGTGCTCCCCGGCGCTAGTGTCGGGGGCATGCGTTTCGGACTCTTCCTGCCCCAGGGGTGGCGACTCGACCTGGTGGACGTTCCTCCCGCCCGCCACTGGCCGGTCATCTCAGACCTCGCCTCGCGGGCGGACGCGGGCCCGTGGGAGTCGGTGTGGGTGTACGACCATATGCACACCGCACCGCTCACCGCCGGAGAGGCCACCCATGAGGCCTGGAGTCTGATGTCCGCTCTCGGTGCGGTGACCTCCCGGGTGCGGCTGGGTCAGATGTGCACGTGCCTCGGGTATCGCAACCCCGCGCTGCTGGCGAAGATGGCGTCGACCGTCGACCACATCTCCGGCGGACGCGTCGAGATGGGGATCGGCGCCGGCTGGTACGAGCACGAGTGGCGGGCCTACGGTTACGGGTTCCCCTCCGCCGGGGAGCGGATCGCGATGCTCGACGAGGGGGTGCGAATCATGCTGGAGGCGTGGGCCGACGGCAGCGTGTCGCTCGACGGTGAGCACTTCCGGGTCGACGGCGCCATCGTGCAACCCCGCCCACTGCAGGACGGCGGCATCCCGATGTGGATCGCCGGCGGCGGGGAGCGCAAGACTCTCCGGACCGCCGCCCGCCACGCCGACTACACCAATTTCGACGGCAGCCCCGAGGGGTTCGCCCACAAGTCGGAGGTCCTGTTCGGCCACTGCGCCGACGTGGGCCGGGACCCGTCCGAGATCACGCGCACCGCCAACTACAACGTGGCCGTGGGGGAGACGGAGAAGGACGTCGCCGACAGGCTGGCGTTCCTCCGCGACCGGATGGCCCGCCACGTCGGGGTGGACGAGGCGGAGCGGCAGCTCGGCGCGTACCGCGACCTCCCCGCGGTGGGGACGCCCGAGCAGATCGTGGAGAAGCTCCGCGGCCTCGAGGGCCTGGGGATGACGTACGGCGTCTTCTACTTCCCCGAGATCGCCACCGACACCTCGGGACTCGAGCTCTTCGAGCGTGAGGTCATCCCGGCCCTGGCGTGACCCGCCTGTTCGGCGGACATCCCTCACAATCCCCGACCACCGGAGAGCGACCGCGATGAAGGACATCCACTACGAAGAGCTGCCCGCCGAGGCGGTACTCGAGCACGTGACCCCGGGGATGCACATCGTCTCGCCCATCCAGAACGCGGCGCCCCCGGCACTGTTGCGCGCACTGGACGCGGGAGCCGAGGGGTTCACCGGCGTCACCATCCACCACATGGATCCCTGGGAGTCGCTGCCGTTCATGGAGGGCGCCTACCCGGGGAGGCTCCGCCACGTGGACTACTTCCTCGGTCCCGGTTCACGGAAGAACTTCCACGAGGGCAGGTGCGACCTCGTCCCGGTCGACTTCGCACAGGTCCCGGCGACACTGCGCGAGTTCAGCCCGCCCGGCCTCGCCGTCACCACCGTCTCCGAGATCGACGAACACGGATTCTTCTCGATGGGCACCAACGCCGACTACGTGGCGTCCTTCATAGGGCAGGTGCCGTTCTTCGTCGAGGTCAACGCCAACATGCCACGGACCTTCGGACGCAACCACATCCACATCTCCCAGGTCGTGGGCGTGACGCGCAACGACGTCC
Source organism: Dietzia sp. SLG310A2-38A2 (assembly GCF_014145095.1). GTDB lineage: Bacteria > Actinomycetota > Actinomycetes > Mycobacteriales > Mycobacteriaceae > Dietzia. The sequence continues at coordinate 5,547 of NZ_JAALDX010000035.1, forward strand.
CGATGATCACCATCGAGCCCCCGGTGCCGGGGGAGATCGAGCACGCGATCGCCGACCTCATCGCCGAGCGGGTGCCGGACGGTGCCTGTCTGCAACTGGGCGTCGGCAAACTCCCCAACGCTGTCCTGTCGCGCCTGACCGGGCACACGAACCTGGGGATCCACACCGAGGCGCTGTCGGACGGGGTGATGGACCTCGTGGACGCCGGCGTCATCGACGGATCCCGGAAGACCGGCCGGCCGTTCAAACACGTCACCACCTTCGCGGTGGGATCGCAGAAGCTCATGGACTGGCTGCACAACAACCCGTCGGTCGCCATGCTGCCCGTGGACATCGTCAACGACCCGCGCGTGATCGGCCAGGAGCACAATCTCCACTCGGTCAACGCCACGAGCGAGGTCGACCTCTACGGGCAGGCGGCATCGGAGACGATCGGGGGTCGGTACTGGTCCGGAGCCGGCGGCCAGGCGGACTTCGCGAGGGGCTGCAGGTTCTCACCCGGCGGCCACGGATTCATCGTCACCCCGTCCCAGACCTCCCGGGGGATCAGTCGCATCACGCTCTCGTTGACGCCCGGGAGTCCGGTGACCACCCACAAGAACATCATCGAGAGCGTCGTCACCGAGTACGGTGTCGCCACCCTCAGGGGGCGGTCGGTGTCCGACCGGGCCGCCGCGCTGATCGCGATCGCCCACCCGGATCACCGCGAACGGTTGAGTCGGGAGGCCCGTGAGGCCGGGCTGGTGCCGCGGGCCGTGCACTAGGGCCGGGTCCACGCCGGTCCGACCTCGTCACGGTCGCGGTGGTCCCGTCCGCGGTGGCCGCGTGCCGACCGGTGGCAGGTGGCCCGGAGGGGGGCTACGTTTCCGGTGGAATGTGACCCCTGAAATTGGAGGCAATTATGGACCCCATCATGTGGATCGTCATCGGGGTGGTCGCAGTGGTCGTGGTCATCGCTTTGATCGCGTTGGCCGCCAGGAACAACAGCAGGAAG
>NZ_JAALDX010000035.1:6671-12984 GCF_014145095.1 Dietzia sp. SLG310A2-38A2
GTGAGCAGGAGCACCGGGCCGGCGCGGCGGAGCAGGAGGCCAAGGCCAAGGCCGCGGAGGCGGATCGGCTGCGTTCGGAGGCGGACCAGCACCGCTCCGTGGTCGACGAGCAGCGTCAGGACGTGCGTCGTATGGAGCAGCACGCGGACACGCTCGATCCCAAGCACCGCGCCGGCGCTCCCGGCCACGCCGATGCCCCCGGCCGGACCGGTGACCGCGGCCCGATCACGGATGACACCGGCCGGACCGACGGCCACGGTGGTGCCGCCACTTCCGGTGGTGCCGCCACCGCCGGTGCCGGGGGGTTGACCGGAGACACCACCGGTGGCATCGGTGACGCCGGTGGCCGGCACTCCCGGTCCGACGACGGCCATGGGGTCGGCACCCACGGGAACTCCGGATCCGCCGTGGGCGACCGCGGGGCGGTGACCGATGACACCGGGGTCGGGGATCGCGGCGTCGACAGTAACCAGACCGGACGCCACCCGGAGGACGTCGACCCGGCCGCCCACCCGCGTCAGGAACCGGGCGTCGTGGACAAGGTGCTGGGACGGACCCGCCGGGACGAGCAGGGACGCTGATCCCCGGTACGTCGGTGTGATGCGAGGGCCCGCGGGAGACGATCCCGCGGGCCCTCGTCGTGTCCCGGGCGGTCAGGCCGCGGCGCCCGTGGTGACCCGCGTGTGCTTCACCCGCTCACCGAAGAGTGGACCGTACAGCGCGCCGGCGATGAGCGCGCCGAGGATCGGGGCCACCCAGAAGAGCCACAGCTGCCCGACGGCCCCGTCGCCGTTGAAGAACGCCACGGCTGTCGAACGGGCCGGGTTGACCGAGGTATTGGTGATCGGGATCGAGATGAGGTGGATCAGCGTCAGGGTGAGCCCGATCGCCAGGGGTGCGAAGCCGGCAGGCGCGCGGCGATCCGTGGCGCCGAGGATCACCCAGACGAAGATCGCGGTCAGGACGACCTCGATGATCAGGGCCGAGAGCAGACCGTACCCGTCCGGGGAGTTGGACCCGTAGCCGTTGGCGGCCATGTGCCCGGTCGCCTCGAACCCGTCCTTGCCTCTGGCCACGACGAGGATCAGCGTGCCCGCGACCAGTCCGCCGAGGACCTGGCTGACGATGTACACGGGGGTCTTGGCCCAGGGGAGGCGACCGGCGATCGCGGCGCCGACGGTGACGGCCGGGTTGAAGTGGCCGCCCGAGAGGTGACCGAACGCGTACACGCCGGTCAGGACGGTCAGCCCGAAGGCCAGCGAGACACCGAGATAGCCGACGCCGACGGGGACGTCTCCGGTGTCGGCGGTCGCGACCTGGACGGCGGCGAACACCGCTGTGCCACACCCTCCCAGAACCAGCCAGAAGGTACCTATCATCTCGGCGGCGATCACCGCCGTGCCGGACGGTGTGCCGGGGTCGGCCGGGGTGCGTGGGGACGTGTCGGACGGGGTGCGGGGGGACGTCTCGGGCATCGGCTGACCTCCGGTGGTGTACTCCCCGGGATCGGGGGAGGCGGGAACGCGGTGGTGAGTGTTTCCGCTGAGCACACGCTAGCGCTGCCGGGGGGCTCCCGTGCCGGTTCCGTGACCTGGTGAATGTTCCCGGCGAGCTGGCCCTCGGTCAGGCCGCCAGGAGCGCCGGGAGCACCGCTGCGGCGGTGTCACGGAGGTGGACGGTCACCCCGTGCGCGAGACCGGAGGGGCCGGGGTTGACCTCGACCACCGGGATCCCGAGGTCGACGGCGATGCCCGGGAGCGAGGCGGCGGGGTGGACGAGACCGGAGGTCCCGACGACGAGGACCGCGGATGCGGCGGAGATCGCGGCCACTGCGGCGTCCCAGGGCTGCCGGGGGAGCATCTCCCCGAACCAGACCACGCCCGGCCTGGCCCGGCCCCCGCACCCCGGGCACCCGGGCGGGACGAGTCGTTCCACGGGAGCGGTCGGCGCGGGTCCCACCTCCATCGGGGTCCCACACCCGTCACACCGGTGCGCGAAGAGGCTGCCGTGGAGGTGGTGGACCCCGGTGGAACCGGCCCGTTCGTGCAGGTCGTCCACGTTCTGCGTCACCACCGCCACGCTGCGGTCCCGGGCGGCGCGGGCGATGGCGAGATGGCCGGCATTCGGCTCGGCGGATCCGACGAGGTGCTCGCGCCAGCGATACCAGGCCCACACGGAATCCCGGTCGCGGTCCCAGGCCTGCGGTGTGGCGAGGGCGGCGGGATCGTGGCGTGCCCACAGTCCCGTCTGGGCGTCGCGGAATGTGGGCACCCCGCTCTCCGCGCTCATTCCGGCACCCGTCAGAACGACGAGAGGCCCGCCGTCGCCGAGGGCGAGACGGGCCTTGCTCATGTCGGGATGGGGTCGGTCGGACCCCACACCGTCGGTGGTCACGGGACGAACGCGGAACCCACCAGCGGCAGTGAGACACAATTCGAGGTCCCGCCGCCGGCGAGGGTGGTGGTGACGCCGCCCTGCAGGAGCATCAGCACCTGCCCCGGGCCGGTGTCGGCGACGCCGTTGAGGGTCGCCGGTCCGCCCTCGTTGATCCCGTTGTAGCTGAGGACGGTGGTGCCGCGGCGACCGTTGTTGATGTTGAACCAGTCCACGGTCATGGGCTGCACCTGCTGGGGCGCGACGCCCTCGGTGCCCAGGGCGGTGAAGATGAAGCCGAGCTGGCCGCCCGGGATACCGGGCAGGGGCAGGCCGGCGGGACCGGGCACCGCGGTGGCGGCCCCGACAGCGGTCTGTTCCCCGTCGATGCAGTTCTCCATGATCGTCGGGTAGGCGAACTGCGCGATCACCGGACCGTTCTCGGGGAGCGGGGTGCCCGGCTCGCCGGTCCCGCGGAAGAAGCCGACCAGCCGGGCGATGGTGCCCCGGGTTTCTTCGGGAATCCACTGCTGCTCGGAGAGGTTCTCGATGGCCTGCAGCACCGGCTCGGTCGGGCGGCCCAGCTCGTCCAGCGACTGGGCGCTCGCGGAGGCGGGGACGGCGAGCGACACGGCCATGGCGGCGACTGCACCGAGACCTAAGGTCCTGAACGAGTTCCTGAGCGAGTGGCGGGTCACTGGCGAGTCCATTCTTCGGATGAGGCGGACGGACCGGTCGGCGGGCCGACCAATCGACGGCTCGATGTTCTCACAACGTTTACGGGTGTGGACACCGGAGGCCCTGCTGGTGTGGCATCTGTTGCCAGTGTGACAGAAGATACTTGTGATGTAAATAACACGAGACGGCGTGGGTGCGGCTCCGCGCGCTCGGGATGTCGGACTGGAGGCCGATACGGGTAATGTGGACCCGCACGCGCGCTCGACCGGACGCGCTTGTGGATCACGCGGAAGTCCCGCAGATTCCCACCACGCGCCCGGCGGCCACAGAGTCGCCCGTGGCGCCGAAAGCCTCTGAGGGAGAACCCACCGTATGGCCCTGACCGAGTTCCGCAACGTCGCCATCGTCGCGCACGTCGACCATGGCAAGACGACACTCGTCGACGCGATGCTGCGCCAGTCCGGAGCGTTCGACGAACGCGCGGAGCTAGTGGACCGGGTCATGGACTCGGGTGACCTCGAGCGCGAGAAGGGCATCACGATCCTCGCCAAGAACACGTCGGTACGGCGTCTCGGCGCAGGGTCGGGCGGCGCCGACCTCGTCTTCAACATCATCGACACCCCCGGCCACGCCGACTTCGGCGGCGAGGTCGAGCGCGGACTCAACATGGTCGACGGCGTCGTCCTGCTCATCGACTCCTCGGAGGGTCCGCTGCCGCAGACCCGGTTCGTTCTGCGCAAGGCGCTGGCGGCCTCCCTGCCGGTCATCATCGTCGTCAACAAGACCGACCGTCCGGACGCCCGCATCGACGAGGTCGTCGAAGACGCCCAGGACCTCCTCATTGGTCTCGCCTCCGATCTCGAGGACCCGGACGCCCAGGCCGCGGCGGAGCGCGCGCTCGAGCTGCCCGTGGTGTTCGCCTCCGGGCGCGCCGGTAAGGCCTCGACCACCCAGCCCGCCAACGGCCAGGAGCCGGCCGGCGACAACCTGGACGAACTCTTCGCCCTCCTCTACGACGTGATCCCTGCCCCCCGCGGTGACGCCGACGCCCCGCTGCAGGCCCACGTGACCAACTTGGACGCGTCCAACTTCCTCGGTCGCATCGGTCTGGTCCGTATCCACAACGGCCGTCTCCGCAAGGGACAGCAGGTGGCGTGGATCCACAACCTTCCGGGCGGCGGTCAGGAGACCAAGTCCGTGCGGATCTCGGAACTCCTCGCGACCAAGGGCGTCGAGCGGATGCCCACCGAGGAGGCCGTGGCCGGCGACATCGTCGCGGTAGCCGGGATCAGCGACATCATGATCGGCGACACCCTCGCGGATCCGGAGAACCCGGTGGCGCTGCCTGCGATCACCGTCGACCAGCCGGCGATCTCGATGACCATCGGCGTCAACACCTCCCCGCTCGCCGGCCGCAATGGCGGTACCAAGCTGACCGCGCGGATGGTCAAGGCGCGTCTGGACCAGGAGCTCGTGGGCAACGTCTCGCTCAAGGTCCTCGACACCGAGCGCCCCGACGACTGGGAGGTGCAGGGCCGTGGCGAGATGGCACTGTCCATCCTCGTCGAGACCATGCGCCGGGAGGGCTTCGAGCTCACCGTGGGCAAGCCGCAGGTCGTGACCCGGGTCGTCGACGGCAAGGTCCACGAGCCGATGGAGCACATGACCATCGACGTGCCCGAGGAGTACCTCGGTGCGGTCACCCAGCTCATGGCGGCCCGCAAGGGGCGCATGGAGCAGATGGGCAACCACGGATCCGGATGGGTCCGGATGGAGTTCCGGGTGCCCGCCCGAGGGCTGATCGGCTTCCGCACGACCTTCATGACCGACACGCGCGGCGCCGGGATCGCCAACTCCGAGTCGGCCGGCTACGAGCCCTGGGTCGGAGAGATCCGCTCGCGGCACACCGGTTCACTGGTTGCCGACCGGGCCGGCAAGGCCACCGCGTTCGCGCTGCTCAGCCTGGCCGACCGCGGCGACTTCTTCATCGAGCCCGGTTCCGAGGTGTACGAGGGCGTCGTCGTGGGCGAGAACCCGCGATCCGAGGACATGGACGTCAACATCACCAAGGAGAAGAAGCTCACCAACATGCGTGCGGCCTCCTCCGATACGACCGAGACCCTGCAGAGGGCCCGCAACCTCTCGCTGGAGGAGGCGATGGAGTTCTGTGCCGGCGACGAGTGCGTGGAGGTCGGACCGGAGGCGATCCGCGTGCGCAAGGTGCTGCTCACCGCCAACGAGCGGGCCAAGTCCCGCAGCAAGTCCAAGTCCCGCGAGCAACAGTCGGTCAACTGACGAGGTCCCTGGTGACGACGAGGGGGCCGTTGGTTCGTCGACGCGGCACCGCCGTACTGGCGGCCGTGCTCTCCCTCGTCGTCGTCACAGGGTGTGTGGCCGACCCTCCCCCGCCCACGGTGGTGGGGGAGGAGCGTACCGACGGGGAGTCCGTCAGCCTGTCCAGCGGCGGGGTCCTGCTGGCCCTCGACCGCGTCGACCCGGGGTTCAACCCTCACCTCCTCGCCGACCAGGGGGTCGACACCGACCTGGTCGCCTCACTGCTGCTCCCGAGCGCGTTCATCCCCGGGCCGGACGGGGACCCGGTGCTCAACACGGACCTCCTCGTGTCCGCCGAGCCCCTGCCGGGGAGTCCGCAGACCATCCGGTACACGATAGATCCGCTGGCCCAGTGGACCGACGGGGTGCCGGTCGCGGCCGAGGACTTCGAGTATCTGTGGCGACAGATGACCACCCAGCCCGGAGTCGTCGACCCCGCCGGGTACGAGCAGATCGTCGAGGTCCGTTCCGGTGCCGGTGGCAAGGTGGTCGACGTGGTGTTCGGCTCCCCGCCGGAGCAGTGGCGGACCTTGTTCGCCGACCTGCTGCCCGGGCACATCCTCAAGGACGCCCCTGACGGCTTCCAGGGCGCGATGTCCGGTCTCCCCGTGATGAGCGCGGGGCCCTTCATGATCCGGTTCGCCGACATCGGCCGGGGCGAGATCGAGTTCGTGCGCAACGACCGGTACTGGGCACGGGCTCCGGAGCTCGATCAGATCCTCGTGCGTAGGGCGACCGGGGCGGGACAGCTCGGTGCGGCGCTGCGCGGGGGACCGGGATCACTGGCGATGGTCTCGGCCACACCGTTGGCCGCGGACGTCTCGGCCACCGTGCCCGGGGTCCGCTCCGTGACCGTGGACGCCTCGGCCCAACTCGAGCTCGGCTTCAACACCGTCGCCCCCGCCGTGCGCGACCCGGCGGTCCGGCG
>NZ_JAALDX010000357.1 GCF_014145095.1 Dietzia sp. SLG310A2-38A2
CGTCGCCGGCCCGGCGCCCCCATCCCCGCGGGCACCTCGGGTGCCACGCGTGCCCCGGGTGGTGCGACCCCCGGCACCGCTGCGGACACCCAGCAGGATGCCGCCGATCAGGGCCAGCACGCCCAGCACTCCGAGCACTGCGGGAAGGATGCGACCGAACGTGTTGAGCGTGTCGGCGGTCTCCTGGGCGGCGGACTGCGTGATTTCCTTGGTCTCCTCATTCCAGCCGGACTCGAACCGGACGGCCGTCCGGGTGGGCTCGGCCTTCTCGGCCTCCATGCCCGCCGCGTCGGTGAAGAAGGCCTCGGCCTCGTCCTGGTCCTCGGCGAAGAACTGGTAGATGTTCTCGTTGCCGTTGATGACCTGACCGGTCTCGGGGTTCACGTACACCGTGCGGGTGTTGGTGTAGTAGCGACGCATGTCGACCTCGCGCTCCGGGTCACCCTCCAGGCCCCACTGGCCCGCGGTCATGCCCTCGCGTCGGTAGCTGGCGAGGACGGACTCCACGGCGGGGTCGTACCCGTCGGTGATGGAGGCGAAGTGGTCGCGGATCGAGGACCACATGTCGATCGGGCCGAGCTCCTGGCGGAACTCGTACGCGTCGATGCCACCGACTGTGGTCTCACCGACGAAGGAGATCGGGTTGGTGGTGAAGGTGCTGGCGTCGAAGTAGTCGTAGTCCCGCTGCTCGGTGTCGAACGGGAACTTGTACTGCAGACCGTTGCGGACGAACCCGGTGGGGGCGGTGTCGTCGGGATTCCCGGTGGACACCAGCTGCAGGGTGCTCACCGCCTCGTCGATCGGCTCGGCGGTCACGCGGTCCACGGTGACGCGGTCGATCGAGGCGTTGACCAGGCCCTCGACCCCGTCCGAACCGGTCTTGTCCTCGCGGAGCAGCGACTGCGCGGCCTGGAACGTGATCACCTCGGCGTCCGACGGCTCGACCGCCTGGACACGACGCTGCGAGTAGAGCGGGATGTCGTTGTCGATGAAGCAGGTGACCGGGAACTGGACATCCGAGTTGTCGGCCGCCGCGCCGTCCTCGGTCTCGACGATCTCGACTTCGGCCTCGTCCCCGGGGGCGCCGGTGTCCTCGTCGTCGGCCGCGTCCCCGGCGCTGCACTCCGGCCGGGTGGAGTTGAGCTCGGTCGGCGAGTTGCCGGCCAGTGCGGCGCCCACCAGGACCGCGCCCTGGGTGGTGTCGGTGACCGTGGTGGTGTTGATGTCCAGCGGGGTCTTCTTCTGTGCCGGCACGACAAAGAATACGAGCGCCAGTGCGATAGTGATGAGGAAGGCGCCGAGCCCGACGAGGACCAGTGCGGGCACTGACGACCTCCGTCCCGCGGAACTGCTCTGTCGTGCCATCGGTTGTCCTCCTGGAGTCGCACCCTGTATCCGCCGGTTACCACCGGGTAGCTTCCCGGGTCGGTCGCCGGACCGGACCATCATCAGGAGAAGATTAACAGTGATGAAGAACGCATTCGCCACCCCCGACCGACAAGTCGGAACTCTCCCGTCCGCCACCGGCTTCGTGCCGGCGCTGGAGGGCTTCCGCGCGGTCGCCGCGCTCGCGGTCCTCACCACTCACGTCGCGTTCCAGACCGGGTCCTCCACAGGGTCGGTGATCAACCGGGTCTGGGGCCGGTTCGACCTGTCCGTGGCGGTCTTCTTCGCTTTGTCCGGGTTCCTGTTGTGGCGGGCCCACGCCCTGCACGCCCGTCGGGGCGGGCCCGGCACCGCGCGGTCCGCGGTGGACTACCTGCGTTCCCGCCTCGTCCGGATCATGCCGGCCTACCTCGTGGTGGTGGCCGCGGTGTTCCTGCTCATCCCCCAGAACGCGCACAGTTCGGCCTCGACCTGGACGGCCAACCTGACCCTGATGCAGGTGTACGTGCCCGACTCCCTGGTCGAGGGTCTGACCCACGCGTGGTCGCTGTCCGTGGAGATGTCCTTCTACCTCGTCCTGCCGCTGCTGTGGTGGGCGCTCGCCGGGCTCCGGGGCCACGCGGCGCGGTGGCGCATCCCCGTGATCGCGGCTGTGGGGGTGCTGAGCCTGGCGTGGGCCCTTGCCCCCTGGTACGACCTCGGCCTGCCCGAGCGGGTCAACGACCAGATCCTGCCCCCGGCGTTCGCCTCGTGGTTCGCGGCGGGGATGATCCTCGCCGAGCTCGCCGCCGCCCCGCCCGGA
>NZ_JAALDX010000358.1 GCF_014145095.1 Dietzia sp. SLG310A2-38A2
CCCGCCACGTCCGGCGGGTCCCGTCGGCCAACAGCAACAGGCCGACGAGCCACAGGACGCCGAGGAACGTCCAGAGGATCACCCGTTGGAGCGTGCCCTCACCCTCCGCGTCCACTCCCACCCTGGTGGGCGCGGCCAGGGTCACCATGAGCACCGGGGTGAGCACCCCCGCGACGACGGTCCGCCAGGCCAGCGACCCGCCGCCCATGGGCGTTCCGGTGCGCCCGGGCCCGCCCAGGAGCTTCACGACGAGCCACACCATCACGCCGAACGAGACCGACGCGAACACCCACATGCTGTTCATCGGAACGGAGGCGAACATCGGCGTGTTGATCATGTTCTCGGGGTTCCACGCCCACCACTTGAGCTGGGGCCCGAGCTGGTCGAAGATCTCGTAGAACACCTGGCTGGCGAACGCGGTGGCGATCGCCCCGATCGCGGCCCCGCGCCGTTCGAAGATCCCCAGGGCCCGGACGAGCTCGTAGGTGAGCTGTGAGATCACCGGGTAGAACGCCACGATGTACAGCGGCAGTCGGTCGAACATGAACTGAACGGTGAAGACGTTGTGGGAGAAGATGAAGCCCACGTAGTCCTGCAGGCCGAACCACTCGGGGAAGTACAGCGGCGGCTCGATGACCGCCAGGTAGATCAGGGAGGCGAACCACAACCCGAGGTTGACCGGGTCGCCGTCGCGCCGCCAGCGCCGCCACGCGTGGACAAGGGCGAAGACCGCACCGGCGATGATCAGCACCTCGAGCAGCGGCATGGTCCAGTGCTCGAGCGCGAACGGTGAGCGCACGGCCCCCACGGGGTGTGCGTCGTCGCAGGCGAAGCCGAGGAAGTCGGCGACCTGCCGGGCATGGGGTTCACAGGAGTACGCCATGGCTCAGCCCTTCGTCTGGGGGGTCGCGGACCGGGCGGTGGTGGCCGCCGGCTCCACGGGGTGCGCGGGATCGGAGTAGTCGGTTCCGGGTGGGTCGAGGCGGATGTCGAAGCCGCCCGGCACGCGGGTGCGGCCGAGCGCCTCGCGGACCTTGTGTCGCAGGAGGCCGTAGACGAACCGCGGGTCCGTCATCATGTCGCGCAGCGACTTGTCCAGGTTGAACACCGCGGTGAACGTCTGCTCCACGTGGTCGTCCTCACGGGCGGCGGCGGTGATGGCGTTGAACACCGGCCACGACACCCGGGACATGATCCGGCGTCGCCACGCGGGGGCGACCTCCGTGCCCTCGGCGAAGTCGTACCCCTGGTCGCGGGCCATGGCGAGCATCCACGGCACCTCCAGCGACGTGCGCTGCCGGTCGAGGAACGCTCGGGTGAACGAGGAGTCGAGTGACCGGTGCTCGGCCAGGACGTCGGAGAGCGCGACCGCCGAGCGGGCGGCCGAGCTCATACCCTGCGCGTAGAACGGATTGAAGGCGCAGGCCGCGTCTCCGATGGCCACCAGGCCCAGCGGTGGGTGGGCGAGCTCGTCGTAGCGGCGCCACTTGTTGCCCGTGGCGCGGGTGAGGTGCACCTCCGAGATCGGGGTGCTGGCGCGCATGGCGGCGGCGAAGGTGGGCGCGCGGAGCTGGTCGGCGGCGGCCTCGAACGTCTCCGGCTTGCGCGGCATCTGGATCCCCCACGAGCCCATGCACGCGATCGCGCGGTCACCCTCGACGGGGAAGAAGTTGGAGAGGAACTCGTGCTCCTGCGGATGGGGGCCGGTGTCCTGGGTGGGGGTCAGGACCAGGTGCTGCCACCACCAGTTCGGCGGCCTCTCCGAGGCGTCCGGGAGTTGGTACCAGCGGGAGGTGTAGGTGACCTTGGCGTCGAGGGTCTTCTCGGGGACGGCCGGCCAGCCGGCGGCCGCGAGCCAGTCCCGGACCGAGGAACCGCGGCCCAGGGCGTCCACCACGAGGTCGGCATCGAGAGTCCGGGTCTCACCGTCGGCGTCGCGGTACTCGACCCCGGTCACGCGCCCGGCCGGTGTCCCGCCGCCGGTGGTGGACAGTCCCGAGGCGGTCACGCCCTCACGGATCTCGATGTTCTTCAGGTCGCGGACCTTCTCGCGCAGGACACGCTCGATGAGGATGCGGGAGGAGTAGATCATCGTCATGGTGCTGGCCTTGCGCGGCCCCCAGCCGTCCATCTCGCCGTAGGCCGCGTCCATCGAGGGCATCAGAAGCATCCCGCCGGCCTCGATGAGCGACTCCTCGAACCCGGGGAAGATCGTGCCGATCGCGCGACGCCCGGCGTTGAGGACGAAGTGCGGGTGCTTGCTCTGGGGGACCCCGCGCCGGTGCTCGGCGCCGGGCGGCAGTTCGTCCCGCTCGAGCACGACCACCCTGTCGAAGTGCGGGGCCAGGACACCGGCCGAGCACAGGCCCGCCACACTCCCGCCGAGAACCACCGCTGTCGCTCCGTGCATCCTTCAGTTCCCTTCATTCATACAATGATCGTCCTAATGTATGAATGTACGAACCGGGTGTCAACGGCTATCCCGGGAGGGATCGGTAACCTGTGGGCCGTGAGCCTCACCGTCAGCACCGTCAACGTCAACGGGATCCGCGCCGCCGTCAAGCAGCGGTCGGAGACCAACCTCGGATTCCTGCCCTGGCTGGAGAGCAGTGGCGCGGACGTGGTCGCGCTCCAGGAGGTGCGGGCCGACGAGGACCAGGCCCGCAAGGCCCTCGCCCCCGCGCTCGACGCCGGGTGGCACCTCATCGGTTCGGCGTCCTCGCTCAAGGGCCGGGCCGGCGTCGCGTTGTTGTCCCGGCACGAGCCCGCCGAGGTGCGCATCGGGCACGGTGATCCCGAGTTCGACGAGTCCGGCCGCTACATCGAGGCGGTGTACCCCGGTGCCGTCGACGGGGAGACCGTCACCGTCGCCAGCCTCTACCTTCCGTCCGGTACCGCGAACACCCCGAAGCAGGACGAGAAGGACCGCTTCCTCGCGACCTTCCGGGAGCACCTCGCCGAGAGTGCGCAGACCGTCGGCACCCGGTCCGGCCACGAGATGATCATCTGTGGTGACTGGAACATCGCCCACCGTGAGGCGGACCTGAAGAACCACAAGGGGAACCACAAGAGCTCCGGCTTCCTGCCCCACGAGCGTGAGTGGATGTCGGAGTTGTTCGCCGACGCGAGCGGGTGGACCGACATCGTCCGCCATCGTCGCCCCGACGAGATCGGCCCGTATTCCTGGTGGAGCCAACGGGGCAAGGCCTTCGACAACGACGCGGGCTGGCGCATCGACTACCACGTGGTGACCGACGGACTGATCGATCGTGCCGTGGCCGACCGGGTGGACCGCGCGAGCGCCTACGACATGCGGTGGTCCGACCACGCTCCGGTGACCGTCGTCTACGAGTGATGACGACGACGAGGGCGTCCGCACCGGATGGACCCGCGTTCGCGGATGCCGCGCGAGGGGCACGCCCGTAACCTCGGTCCCATGCCGACGTACGCGACAGCCGACCGTCCTGACCGAGCCGGCCTCGAGGAGTTCCTCCGCCCCCGCCACCGGGCCGTCCTCATCACGCGGAAGTCGTCGGGAGGGCTGCAGAGCTCGCCCGTGACCTGTGGTGTCGACTCCGAGGGCAGGCTCGTCGTGGCCACCTACCCACAGCGGGCGAAGGTGGGCAACATCCGACGAGACCCGGCGGTCAGCGTGTGCGTCCTGTCCGACGACTTCACCGGCCCGTACGTCCACCTCGACGGCACCGCGGAGATCGTCGACTTGCCCGAGGCCGTCGAGCCGCTGGTCGAGTACTTCCGCAGTGTGGCGGGTGAACACGACGACTGGGACGAGTACCGCGCGGCGATGGTGCGGCAGGGCAAGTGCCTCATCCGGGTGGCGATCGACGACTGGGGGCCGGTGGCCACGGGCGGGTTCCCGCCCGAGCAGGACCAGCCCGACGGCCGATGAGGGCGTGACCGGGGGGCCGGTGGCGCCGTGGGAAGATGGGCTCCATGTCTGAGCAGTCCACTTCCGCAGCTTCCGCAGCTTCTGCGCCCACGACCGCCGCGACCGGGGCGCCCGCGAAGCGCCAGCGCGTCCTGTCCGGCATCCAGCCCACCGCCGACTCCTACCATCTCGGCAACTACCTGGGCGCCGTGCGGCAGTGGGTGGACCTGCAGGACGACTATGACGCCTACTACTTCATCCCCGACCTCCACGCGATCACCGTCAAGCAGGATCCCAAGGAGCTGCGCGAACGGGTGTTCCGTGGGTGCGCGCAGCTACTCGCGCTGGGGGTCGACCCCGACCGCTCGGTGTTGTTCGTGCAGTCACATGTGCCCGAGCACGCCGAGTTGGCCTGGGTCTTGGGGTGCATCACCGGGTACGGCGAAGCCGCCCGGATGACGCAGTTCAAGGACAAGTCGTCCAAACAGGGCACGGACGGGACGACCGTGGGGCTGTTCACCTACCCGGTACTCATGGCCGCCGACATCCTGCTCTATCGCCCGCACCTCGTGCCGGTGGGGGAGGACCAGCGGCAGCACCTCGAGCTGACCCGCGACCTGGCGATGCGGTTCAACTCCCGCTACAAAAAGACCTTCGTGGTGCCCGAGGGCAAGATCCTCGAGGGCTCGGCGAAAATCTACGACCTGCAGGACCCCACGGCCAAGATGAGCAAGTCGGGGGAGAACCCCAAGGGGATCGTCAATCTGCTCGACGACCCGAAGGTCTCCGCCAAGCGCATCCGCAGCGCGGTGACCGACTCCGACGGTGACATCCGCTTCGACCGCGAGATGAAGCCGGGTGTGTCGAACCTGCTGACCATCCAGTCGGCGTTCACCGGGCAGCCGGTGGCGGACATCGTGGCCGACTACCAGTCCGCCGGCGCGGGCTACGGGGCGCTCAAGACCGACACGGCCGATGCCCTCGAGGCCTTTGTCACCCCGTTGCGCGGTCGGTTCGACGAGTACATGTCCGACAGGGGCCAGCTCGAGCAGATCCTCGCTGACGGCGCAGATCGCGCGAGGTCCGTGGCCGGACCGGTGCTCTCGCAGGTCTATCAGGCGGTCGGATTCACCGCGCCGCGCCGCGGATAGGGCACCCTGGGCGCAGGCGACTACGTAAGAAAAAAGCTATACAGATGTATCCTTACAGCGACGAAACCCAAGTTCACAGCGTAGACCGCGGGGCGAAACACCTCCGTCACACTACGTCCTTAGAGTCACTTTCAGCTCGACGGGGAGAGGAACCCGTCGGGTGTCACATCACCTGTAGGGAGTCGAAACATGGGTCTAGTCGCCGGTCTCATCGGAATCGTGGGGGATCTGCTCCATCTGCTGCTGGGCGGCCTGTAGGCCCCGCGCCACGGTCGACTAACGGCGCCCCTCGCCAGACGTGGTGAGGGGCGCCGTTCCGTGTGCGGCGGGCGGCCCCGGGCCGTCGGCCGCGGGAGGGGACCTGAGTGCCCCCACGGCAGGCCGTCTGTGGGGAGGTAACTCAGGTCTCGGCAGTGCCCTGTTGGAAGGTCTGGCGCCAGGAGCCCCGGGACCGAACCCACACCGAGCTGCGCAGGACCGAGCCACCACGTGACCGCTCGCGCCATACCAGCAGGATCGTGCCGGAGGCCAGTTCGCGCGCCTCGATGACCTCCATCGTGGGATCTCCGGATGCCTGGTCGGGCGACCCGGTGGCCGCGAGCCTG
>NZ_JAALDX010000359.1 GCF_014145095.1 Dietzia sp. SLG310A2-38A2
CGCCTCGGACGGCGGGATCCGGTCGGGGCGGCCCGAGCCGTAGCCCGCCCCGGCGAATCCGTGGGGGGCGTCTGGTCGTTGTCCGTCGTCGAGCTCGTCGTCGGAGAGCACCAGCGGGGCGGCCGGGCGGCCGCCGCTCAGGACGGCGAGCAGGTCGGTGCGCATGTCCCCGGCGGTGTCGTACCGGTTCTCGGGGTTCTTGGCCATCGCCTGCATGACCACGGCGTCGACGTACCGGCCGACCTCCGGGTTGATCCGGGACGGGGGCTGCGGTGACTCGCGGACGTGCTGGTACGCCACCGCGACGGGGGATTCGCCGGTGAACGGAGGGGCTCCGGCGACCATCTCGTACAACACGCAGCCGGCCGAGTACAGGTCCGATCGGGCGTCCACCGTCTCGCCGCGGGCCTGCTCGGGACTGAGGTATTGGGCGGTGCCGAGCACGGAGGAGGTGTTGGTGAGGGTCGAGCTCGCGTCGCTGACCGCGCGCGCGATGCCGAAGTCCATGACCTTGACGGCCCCGTCGCGCGAGATCATGATGTTCGCCGGCTTGACGTCGCGGTGGATGATCCCCTTCTTGTGAGAGAAGTCGAGGGCGCCGCAGACGTCGGCCATCACCCCGAGTGCGCGTTCCACCTCCATCGGGCCATCCATCTTGACGATGTCCCGGATCGTGTCGCCCTCGACGACCTCCATGACGATGTACGGCAGCGCACCGTCCTCGGTGCGTTCCTCGCCGGTGTCGTAGATCGCCACGATGGAGGGATGGTTGAGCGACGCCGAGTTCTGGGCCTCCCGGCGGAAGCGCTGGTAGAAGGTCTCGTCGCGGGCCAACTCGGGCCGCATGATCTTGACCGCCACGTCACGGCCGAGGACCGTGTCCCGCCCCCGGTGGACCTCGGACATCCCGCCGAATCCGAGGACCTCACCGATCTCGTACCGACCCGCCAGCAGGTGAGGTGTGGTCATCCGCCGTCACCTCCCGTGCCGTTGTTCGCGGCTGCCCCCGCGTTCGGGTTCGCGTTGCCACCCGCGTTGCCACCCGCGTTGCCGCCCCCGTCGCCCTGGCCCGGCGGGACGAAGGAGTTGAACTCGGAGGTCAACGAATCGAGCATGTCCTGCAGGTCGGGCGCGGGCGGGATGACGGTCGGGGACGGTGCCGGCTGGGGCGGCGGGGTGGG
>NZ_JAALDX010000360.1 GCF_014145095.1 Dietzia sp. SLG310A2-38A2
ACCGCACCCCCGAGGCCACCGCGCCGCACCTGGACCTCGAACTCCCCGGCGTCGCCGAGGCGATGCGCGCCCGTGGACTGGCCTCGACCCCCACCGCCGCCATGAGCCGCGGCCTGGCGGGCTTCTCCGGACGTACCCTGGTGGCGAACCTCCCGGGTTCGACGGGCGGGGTACGCGACGGACTGGCGGTGCTTGACGGACTGCTGGACCACCTGCTCGCCGTCCACGCCCACGGCGGCGGCCACTGACCGTCCCCGCAACCGCCCGGGTCCGCACCACGAGGAGGAACCGACCATGACAGTCCGCAGTCCACTCGTGCAGATCACCGAGACCGCGATCGACCCCCGTGAGGTCGAGAAGGCCGTCTGGAGCACCGCCGACGGAGCCATGGTCACGTTCTCCGGGGTGGTGCGAGACCACGACCACGGTCGCGACGTGCTGGACATCGAGTACTCGGCCCACCCCACGGCGCAGGACGTCCTGGAACGGCTCTGCGACGAGGTCGCGACCGAACACACCTCGCCCGACCTCGAGAAGGGCGGGCCGCTCGATCCACGGCGCTCCGTCCGCATCGGCGCGGTGCACCGGGTGGGGGTGCTGCCGGTGGGTGAGGTCGCGGTGGTCGTGGTGGCCGTGGCGCCGCACCGGGCTGAGGCCTTTGCCGCCTGCTCGGAGCTCATCGAACGCCTCAAGCAGGGGGTGCCGATCTGGAAGCGGCAGCGCTTCACCGACGGCGTCTCTGAATGGGTGGGCGTCGGCGACTGTTGAGTCCGTCAGGCTGGTCGTCTGCGGGATCCGTGCCTGTGGTGACCCGGCGGATTGACGAGTGTGCCGTCGTCAGCGATGGTGCGAT
Organism: Dietzia sp. SLG310A2-38A2; assembly: GCF_014145095.1. Lineage (GTDB taxonomy): Bacteria > Actinomycetota > Actinomycetes > Mycobacteriales > Mycobacteriaceae > Dietzia. The sequence goes on from NZ_JAALDX010000360.1 coordinate 854, forward strand.
CCGCGTAGGCGTTCCACTCGCGTTCCCGGATGGCGTCACGAGCACGGGCCAGGGGGCCCTTGGGTCTGGTGCGGTGTTCGTGTCCGGTGTCGGTGATGATGACGAGTTCACCCAACGGCCCGGACCGGTAGGCGTTGGTCCCGAACGTCTTCTCGCGGTGGTGTTTCCGACACAGGCAGACGAGGTTCCACTCGGTGGTCGGTCCGCCGAGTTCTGGGTCCTTCTTGTTGAACGCGATCACATGGTCCACGTCGCAGTCCTTGGCGGGAACCGAGCACCCCGGGTGCCGGCAGGTGCCGTCGCGCATGCGGATGCGCTCGGCCATCGCCGGGGTGATCACGTAGCGCAGGGCGTGTTCGGGGGAGTCGAGCACGCCCGGGGCAGGGTCGATGAGCTCGAACCGCACGCTCGCGTCGTCGCCCTCGAGCAGTTCCGTGCAGAGCCATTCGAAACTGCTGTACGTGCCGTGGACGAACTCGACACGGTTGGGCAGGCCCCGGGCCGCGGAGGCGATCACGCTGATACGGATCGGCTGACCGGCCCGCGCGGCGTTGCCCAGTGTGGGCCGGGGCAGGTCCGCCCCGACCCTGACGTCGCCGAGTTCGATGCCGTCGTGTTCGATGCCGTCGTGCTCGGACGCGGGGGCAGCGGCGGAGTCGGTGTCGGCCGCGGACCGGCCCGCGTCAGG
>NZ_JAALDX010000361.1:0-929 GCF_014145095.1 Dietzia sp. SLG310A2-38A2
GGCCAGCGTGGCCAGCGCCGCGGTGACCTCGCCGTCGAGACCGGGGGCGACGACGACGGGGGCCGCGTCCGACTCGCCACCGCCATCACCGCGGTCGGCGCCCGCGGCGATACCGACCACCACCACCTCGGACTCGACAGGCGTCGTGACGGCCTCGATCGCGGCGAGGTCCGGGCTGTGGGTGAGGATCGACTGCGCGGTGGGCATGAAGCACTCCTGGTGGTCGGCGGGGACGTACGGGACGTGTCAGATGCCCTGATGACGTGGCGGGACCGCCACGGCCAGGGCACCATAGTCTATCGACTACCGTGGGAGCACAGCCGTACTGGAGAGCGCGAGGAGTGGCCACATGACAGACACCGGGGACCTCTACGAGGGGCCGCTGCACTCTCGTCACGTGGAGGCCGGGGCCACCTTCGCCCCCTTCGGTGGCTGGTCGATGCCCGTTCAGTATTCGGGCACCGTCGCCGAACACCACGCCACCCGCACGACCGTCGGACTGTTCGACGTCAGCCACCTGGGCAAGGCGCTCGTGACCGGACCCGGCGCCGCCGGGTTCGTCAACACCTGCCTCACCAACGACCTCGACCGGATCTCCGCCGGCAGCGCCCAGTACACACTGTGCTGCGACGAGTCCGGGGGGGTCGTCGACGACCTCATCGCCTATCGCGTCTCCGACGAGGAGATCTTCCTCATCCCCAACGCCGCCAACACCGCCGAGGTGGTGCGGCGGATGCAGGCCGCCGCCGCCGAGCGGGCGCCCGGGGTCAGCGTCACCGACGAGCACCGCTCCCGCGCCGTGATCGCAGTGCAGGGCCCGCTCGCCGGGGAGGTCCTCACCGCGGTCGGTCTGCCCATCGACCTGGACTACATGGCCTTCGTCGACGCCGACTGGTCCGGCGTCCCCGTTCGGGTCTGCCGCACCGGGA
>NZ_JAALDX010000361.1:1149-2919 GCF_014145095.1 Dietzia sp. SLG310A2-38A2
GTCCCTCGACCTCAGTCCGCTCGAGGCCCGCTGCGCGTGGGCCATCGGCTGGGACAAACCGTCCTTCTGGGGGCGCGACGAGCTGCTGCGTCAGAAGGAGGCCGGGCCCGCCCGGCGCATGTACGCGCTCGAGGTCACGGGCCGCGGCGTGCTGCGCGCCGACCAGACCGTGCGGGCCGGCGGACGCGACGTGGGCGTCACGAGCTCCGGCACGTTCTCGCCGACCCTGAAAACGGGGATCGCGCTCGCGTTCGTCGAGCTGGACGCCGGACTGAAGAAGGGCGACGAGGTCGTCGTCGACGTACGGGGGCGAGAGGTACCGTGCCGCCTCGCGGTACCCCCGCTCGTCGAGATCCGCACCCGCTGACCCGCCCCTTCTCACCTAAGCGAGACGACATGTCCCAGTTCGACATCCGCCCCTCGGCCACACCGAGGACGGCCACCGAGCGCGAAGCCATCCTCGCCGCCCCCGGCTTCGGCAAGCACTTCACCGACCACATGGTCACCCTCCCGTACTCGAACGGGCAGTGGGGTACCCCGGTCGTCGAGGCGTACGCACCCCTGTCCATCGACCCGTCCGCCGTGGTCCTGCACTACGCCCAGACGATCTTCGAGGGACTCAAGGCCTACCGGCAGGCGGACGACTCCATCGCCTCCTTCCGGCCGGAGCAGAACGCGGCGCGCTTCAACCGGTCCGCGCAGCGTCTGGCCATGCCGACGCTGCCGGAGGAGGTGTTCATGGAGTCCCTCCGGCAGATCGTGGCGATCGACCGCGACTGGGTTCCCGCCGCCGGCGGGGAGGAGGCGCTCTACCTGCGGCCCTTCATGATCGCGACGGAGACCGGCCTGGGAGTGCGGCCGGCCGACGAGTACCTCTACTCGGTCATCGCCTCGCCCGCCGGCGCCTACTTCTCGCGCGGTGTGGCCCCCGTGAGCGTGTGGCTGAGCACCGAGTACGTGCGGGCCAGCCCCGGCGGAACCGGCGCGGCGAAGTTCGGGGGGAACTACGCGGCGTCGCTGCGTGCTCAGGAGCAGGCCGCCGCCGAGGGCTGCGATCAGGTGGTCTGGCTGGACGCGATCGAGCGCAAGTACGTCGAGGAGATGGGCGGGATGAACCTGTTCTTCATCCTCGGCACCGGAGACTCGGCGGAGATCGTCACCCCGGAGCTGTCCGGTTCACTGCTGCCCGGCGTGACCCGCGACAGCCTCATCCGGTTGGCACGCCATCTCGGCTACCCGGTGACCGAGCGGAAGGTCTCGGTGGAGGAGTGGGAGTCCGGGGTCGCCTCCGGCGCGATCACCGAGGTGTTCGCCTGCGGGACCGCCGCCGTGATCACCCCTGTGGGCTCGGTCAAGCACGCCGAGGGCGGGTACTCGGTCGCCGACGGCGGGCCCGGCGAGATCACCATGCGTCTGCGCGAGACCCTCACCGGGATCCAGCGCGGGTCCGTGGCCGACACATTCGGGTGGATGACCACGCTCGCCTGACCGGGCCCCCGCCCACCGGGCCCCCGCCCCGACGCGATTCCATCGCCAAGAGCGTTCCGCACACGTTTCCCGAGTAGGAGGTGTGCGGAACGCTCTTCTCGTTGACGCGCGAGCCACGGGTCAAGTCAGGATGACGGCGACGACCAGGGCCACGGCCGTGCCCGCCTCGATCCCCGCCCCAAGGACGTCCCCGTTGACCCCCCCGAGGCGGCGGACGGCGTGGCGCGCAAAGCCCGCGGCGGCCGCGTAGAGGGATAGTCCGACCGCCGCCCCGACGGCCGG
>NZ_JAALDX010000362.1 GCF_014145095.1 Dietzia sp. SLG310A2-38A2
CGACCACCGCGCCGGTGGCGGGCGTGTGCTCGGCGCAGGATTACCACGCACTGGTCGATGATCTCGTCGGCAGTGGGGTGATCAGCGACGCCTCCATGGTGGGCTTCGGGATCCAGCCCGGGTCGGACGGGCGATCGGTGGAGATCCTGGTGTGCGACGCGTGTCCCTCCGCCGACGCCACTGCCCTCGTGGCCACCCTGTTCCGGGCGCTGGTCGAGCGCGAGGCCGAGGCCCTGGCGCGGGGTGCGGCGCCGTCCGCACCCGTGGAGACCAGGCTCCGGGCCGCGTTGTGGCGCGCCGCGAGATCCGGTCTCGAGGGCGCCCTGGTCGACCCGGTCACCTTCCGCCCCCGTCCGGCGGCCGACGTCATCACCGATCTGGTCGACTCCCTGGCCGAGCAACTGTCCGGCACGGGGGACCTGGACACGGTGCGCGGGTTGGTCGACGACGCGCTCTACAACGGCAGCAGCGCGTTCCGTCAACGGCAGACCCTGCGCCGGCGTGCCCACGTCCAGGACGTCGTGGACCTGCTGGTGGTGGAGACCGGCGGCACCAGCGGCTCCCGTTCACCCGTGCCGGACGCGCACTCGCGACTGTTCGGTGTCTACCTCCCGATCGAGGGCCTGGACGAGGACACGAGCTGGGACGAGGCGGTCGAGGCCGGTGGGCGGCCGCGGGCCCCGTACGACCCCGTCCTGACGGCGCTTCAGCAGATCGGGACCGTCAGGCTCCGGGCACGGCAGGTGAGGGCCGAGCAGGAGGCCTCGGTCGCCGGGGTCACGTTCCGTGTCACAGGGCAGGAGCGGCCCCACGCGTTCCCGATGGACTTCGTCCCCCGGATCATCACCTCGGAGACCTGGGGGAGGCTCGCCGCCGGGATCGAGCAGCGCGCCCGCGCCCTCGACGCGTTCCTGGACGACGTCTACGGCGAGCAGGAGTTCCTCGACGCGGGGCACCTCACCCCCGAGGCCCTCGATCGCGCACCGGGGTTCCGCAGGAGCACCGGGCGGGCGTTGGGGGCGGACCGGATCCGGGCCCACATCTGCGGGATCGATCTGGTGTGCGCAGACGACGGTCGGTGGTTGGTCCTCGAGGACAACGTCCGCGTGCCGTCCGGCGTCGCCTTCTCCACCGCCCACCGCGAGATGACGGCGGCGTTGTTCGGCGACCTGGTCGACGAGTTCGACCTTCACTCGCCGGACCAGGCCTTCCCCATGATCCGCGAGACCCTCGTGTCCGCGGCACCGCCGGCGGCGGGCGACACCCCGAACGTGGTGGTGATGTCCTCCGGTTCGGCGGACTCGGCGTGGTTCGAGCACCGCCTCATCGCCGACCGGACCGGCCTGCCACTCGTCACTCCCGACGAGGTGGTCTTCCGGGACGGGATCCTGCACCGGAGGACCCGCGACGGGCTCCAGCGGGTGGACGTGGTGTACGCGCGGATCGACGAGGACATGCTGCTCAGCTCACCCGGGCTCGACGGCGAGCCGCTGCGTGACGGACTGCTGGACGCCCTGGCCGGGGGACGCTTGACGGTGGCCAACGCCCTCGGCAACGGGGTGGCGGACGACAAGGCGGTGTATGCCTCCGTACCCGCGATGATCGACTTCTACCTGGGGGAGTCCCCGGTCCTCGAGCAGGTGCCGACCTACCTGTGCGCGGACCGTACCCAGCGCGACCTGGTGCTGGACCGGCTGGGGGAGCTGGTGGTCAAGCCGATCGACGGGTACGGCGGGCTGGGGATCACCATCGGGCCCGAGTGCTCCGAGGCCGAGTTGGCCGCGCGGCGCGAGGAGCTGCTCACCCGGCCCGAGGGCTTCATCGCCCAGGAGGTGGTGGCCCTGTCGACGCTCCCGACCTTCGACGGCACCCGGATGCAGCGGCGGCACGTCGACCTGCGCGCGTTCGCCCACCTGAGGCGCGAAGGAGGCCGGACGACGGCGCACGCGGTCCCGGCCGGCCTCACCC
>NZ_JAALDX010000363.1 GCF_014145095.1 Dietzia sp. SLG310A2-38A2
CGCGCGGATCCTGCCGGCCCGCCCCGACGGGGCCGATGGATGGACGCTGTCCAGCCGGGTCCGCACCGCCCACCTGGCCGACCTCGCAGGCGCTCCCGCGCTCGCCGTGGTCCCGGAAGGAGCCGGGGCCGACGACCCCGTGGAGATCGTCGACTGGATCTGAAGGCTGCGGGCGCACCGGCCCTCCACCGCGAGCGCTCCCGCCCCCCATCTTACCTTCCCTCACATCGGCGCGAACAAGCGTCGAGCCGGTCCGAGGAGGGATGAGGTGGGGTACGCGATCATCGCCATGGCGTTCGGCCTCGCTGCGGTCGCCTCGGCGCTCGCCGCGTACACCGGACACCGTGGGTGGGTTACCGATCCCCGCAAGGGCTACCGAGTCCCCGCCCGGGTGCGCAGCGATCCTGTTCTGACCCACAGGGCAAATCAGCTCGTGGGAACGTGGTGCCTACTCGCCGCCGGCCTGGCGCTGGCGCCCGCGGTCGCGGTAGTCCCCGCCATGATGTCCGAGTTCCGGCTCGACGCCTCGACCGGACTTCTCGCGGCCACCGCCGCCTATGCCCTCCTGGTCGGGGCGGTCGCGCGCTACCCCTTCGCGCGGATACAGCGGCTGTAGGCCGGCACGGGGCGTGTGGTCCGTTTCCCCGGCTCGTTGGCCTGCGTCCGGTGGCCATGAGTGTCGCCGACGGTTAGCGCCTGCGGTTACGGATCTTCTCCGCGAACTCGCGGGCCTTGCGTTGGTTCTCCGGTTTCGACGCCTCACGCTTGGCCACCTCAGCGGCCTTGAGCGCGACTCCGGTCCGCAGGGCGTTTCTCAGGAAAGCCATCGTGCACCTCTGTTCTCGGGGGAGCGCCAGTGTAGGCATCGCCTCAGCCCGCCGCGACCGGGCGCCGCAGCAGGTACACGTCCATCACCCAGCCGTGCTCTGCGCGAAGCCGCTCACGATGGCCCCGTAGCTCGGGCAGGACATCGCCGACCCTGCCCGAGACCAGGCATTCTCCCTGGTCGCCGAGGTTTCCGCCCCACCAGATGTGCCAGTCGGTCAGCCCCTCCAGCGGCAGGTCCGCGTTGAGCATCACCACCACATTGTCCGCGCCGCCGGCGACGACCTCCGCCAGACGTCGGCCGGTGGTCACGGTGACCGTCCCGCCGATCTCATGCAGGACCAGACGGTGACGCGCCGCCAACACCTGTAGAGCGGAGATGCCGGGGACCACCTCGACGTGGAAGTCGAGCCGGCCACGGGCGAGGATCCGGTCGACGATCCGCAGCGTGGAGTCGTAGAAGGCGGGGTCTCCCCAGACCGGCACCGCCACGTCGCCGGGACGGTCCGCCAGCACCCGCTCCCACGCCAGGGATCGGGCCTCGTGCCAGTCCAGGACCACGCCGCGGTACCCGACGTGGGAGGAGGTCGACCGCGACGAGCGGTCCCGCTCCGGATCGGCCACTCCCACCAGCTCGACGCCCGGCGCGTGCCGGGCGAGCAGCTGCCGGCGGAGGTCGACCAACGGGTCGTCGGCCCCCTTCACCGCGGCCACCGCGTAGGCGGAGGACCGCAGGGCGGTGATCGCCTCCACCGTGATCTGGTCCGGTCCTCCTGAGCCGATCCCCACCACCCGCACCCGGCGGCGCGCCCGGCCTCCGGCCTCACCGGTCGGGAGTTCGGACACCGGGTCAGTCACCGTGGGTGTCCTCGAGGTCGCCCTCGACGTCCAGGTAGACCTGCCGCATCCGGTCCATGATCTCGGCGTCCGGCTCGGCCCACAGCCCTCGGTCGGCGGCCTCGGAGAGCCGCTCGATCATCCCGCGCAGCGCCCACGGGTTGGAGCGCCGCAGGAACTCCTGGTTGGTCTGGTCCAGCACGTACTCCCTGGCCAGGGTGTCGTACATCCAATCGTGCACGACCCCGGCGGTGGCGTCGAACCCGAAGAGGTAGTCCACCGTCGCCGCCAGCTCGAAGGCCCCCTTGTACCCGTGCCGCTGCATGGCCGCGATCCACCGGGGGTTGACCACGCGCGCCCGGAACACCCGGACCGTCTCCTCCGCGAGCGACCGGGTGCGGATGGCATCCGGCGTGGTGGAGTCCCCCACGTAGGCGCGGGGCTCGGAGCCGGTGAGCGCACGCACCGTCGCGATCATCCCCCCGTGGTACTGGAAGTAGTCGTCGGAGTCGGCGATGTCGTGCTCGCGGGTGTCGATGTTCTTGGCGGCTACCGCGATGCGCTTGTAGTTGGTGCGCATGTCGTCCGCGGCCGGGACGCCGTCCAGGTCGCGCCCGTAGGCGAAGCCGCCCCACCGGGTGTAGACCTCGGCCAGGTCGCGGTCGTCCCGCCAATTGCCGGCCTCGATGGTCTGCAGGATCCCGGCGCCGTACGACCCCGGCGCGGAACCGAAGATGCGGGTGGTCGCGCGCCGGTGGTCCGAGTGCTCGGCCAGGTCCGCGCGGGTGTGGGCGGCGACGTAGTTCCGCTCGGCCGGTTCGTCGAGGTCCGCGACCATCCGGACGGCGTCGTCGAGCATGGTGATGACGTGCGGGAAGGCGTCCCGGAAGAAGCCCGAGATGCGGACCGTCACGTCGACGCGCGGGCGCCCGAGCTCAACGGCCGGGACCACCTCGAGGCCGTTGACCCGGCGGGAGGCCTCGTCCCACTCCGGCCGGACGCCGAGCAGGGCCAGGACCTCGGCCACGTCGTCGCCCGAGGTCCGCATGGCCGAGGTGCCCCAGATCGACAGTCCCACCGAGTTCG
>NZ_JAALDX010000364.1 GCF_014145095.1 Dietzia sp. SLG310A2-38A2
GGCCGGGGCGAGGGCGAGCCCGGCGGCGGAGAACGCGGTGCCCGCGAGGACGACCTTCACCGCCGTCCTGGGCGCGGAGGCGGGGGCGGCAGCGCGGTGGCGTCCGGTGTTCGAGGTCATATACGCGTCAGTCCTTTTCACTCTGTGCCTACGGGGTGAGCTGTCGGGTTCGGACGAGTGCGCCCGGCCGCCTTCGGCGGCTTGACCCCAAGGCGACCTGTGGTCGCCGGCCCGAGGTGGGCCCTGATCGGGTCCCCCGTCCCCGCCCGGTAACGGTCAATGTCGCATCGGCCGCAGGGCGGGGTTCGGTGGTGCGTCCGATGCCAACTCGCTGACGAGTCTGCCCCGAACAGTAGCGGCTTGATGCCGGATCGTCACCATTCTGAGATAAAACCAGGTCACACAGCAGGGGCGGAGGCGACGTTATCCGCTTGTTACCTGGAGATTCTCGAGAAGGTGGGTTCCGTCACACCGTGGGTGGCCGCGAGCCCAGAATCGCGTACAGCAGTCCCAGGAGGAACCCGACCGGGGTGAACACCATCGCGCCGAGGTACAGGAAGGTGGGCGCGTCCCGATCCAGGACGAACGGGGTGAGCGCGGCGAGGATGGTGAACACCACCCCGACGGCGAAGACGGCCAGCGCCGCGACGAACAGCCCACGGCGTCTGGGCCGGACCGGGGCGGGCTCGGCCGCATGAGGCGCCCAGGGGTCGGGGTCGTCGGCCGGGGGTCGGGCGTCTGAGGTCACACGGGGGAGGTTACCGGCCCCGCCGGGGCTCCGAAACAACGCCTCGGCGAGGGTAGTGTCAGTGATTCGTGGTGGTTGTCGGTCGCACGTGCGCGCGATCGCGTGGAGAGGTGGTTCGCGGTGCCCAGTGGCAGGGTCAAGTGGTACGACGCGGAGAAGGGTTTCGGGTTCCTGTCCCATGAGGGCGGGGAGGACGTCTACGTCCGGTCCGAGGCGCTCCCGGACGGGGTGGACACGCTCCGGCCCCGCCAGCGCGTGGAGTTCGACATGGTCTCCGGTCGGCGTGGCCCACAGGCGCTCCGGGTAATCGTCCACGAGGAGCCCACCGTCGTGCAGGACCGCGCCCCCCGTGGCGGCCCACGGCACTCGCCCGACGAGCTGCACGGGATGGTCGAGGACATGATCAAGGTGCTCGAGACGACCGTCCAGCCGGAGTTGCGGCGCGGACACCGTCCCGATCACAAGGTGTCGGGTCGCGTGGCCTCGGTGCTCCGCGCGGTTGCCCGCGAACTGGACGCGTGACCAGCGGGGTCAGTCCGCGTAGGTGATCCCGACCGACCACTCACCGCTGAGGATCGTCTCCGAGCCGTCCGCCGCGTAGACCAGCGCGACGGCGCGGAGCGCCAGTCCCTCGATCCGTCCCTCGTCAGGGAGGGTGACCGGGATGAGCAGTTCGCCGGGTCCGTCGGGCTCGAGGGTGTACTCGCGGAACCCGTCCGCGCGGACCTCGTAGACGTCGAGCGTGGCGCGGCGCAGTTCCACCGGCAGCCGGACCGTGAGGGTGTGTTCACCCGTGACGGTGAACTCGCCCACCGGGTTGGTGTAGCTGGTGCCGTCGAGGTCCGTCGCCGCGAAGGGCAGTACCTCCACGTGGTCGCGGTCGGTGGCGACGGTGATCGCCGGCACCGCCCCGTGACGTGAGGCCGAGCCCTGCCACGCCCCCACGATAGCGGCGACCATGATGATCACCCATGCCAGGATCGCCCAGGTGACTGGACGGACGCGGGGGCCGGACGCTGGGGAATCGCTGTGAGAGCTCACTCCTCCATTCTGCCGAGCAGGCGCGCGCCGAGCGCACGGGGGTCACGTGGCGCCCCGGGGAACCTGGGCCGGTTGCCGCCGAGCCCCGGTACCAGGGTGGACCCGCGTGCGGTCAGAAGTGACTGCCCGAACAGCAGGGCGCCGATGGCCGCGACCACGCCGAAGCCGACGGTGAAGTCCGGCGGGAGGAGGACCCCGAGCGCACCGCCCGCGACCCACGCCAGCTGCAGTGCCGTC
>NZ_JAALDX010000365.1 GCF_014145095.1 Dietzia sp. SLG310A2-38A2
CAGGCCGGTGCGGCCGCGGCGGCCAGCACCTGCTCGAGGAGCTCGTCCGCGCGGTGCTCGTCGGCACGGTCGGCCAGCGCGAGCTCGCCGACCAGGACCTGGCGCGCCTTGGCGAGCATGCGCTTCTCGCCCGCGGACAGACCCCGGTCCAGATCGCGACGCCACAGGTCGCGGACGACCTCGGCGACCTTGTTCACGTCCCCCGAGGCCAGCTTCTCGCCGTTCGCCTTGTAGCGGCGCGACCAGTTGGTCGGCTCCTCGGCATGCTCGGTGCGCAAAACATCGAAGACCTTGTCGAGCCCCGCCTCGTCGACCACGTCGCGCACGCCCACGTACTCGGCGTTCTCGGCCGGAACCCGGACCGTGAGATCGCCCTGTGAAACCTTGAGGACGAGGTATTCCTTCTCGGTGCCCTTGACCGTCCGCATTTCGATCGCCTGGATACTTGCGGCGCCGTGATGCGGGTAGACGACAGTGTCGCCGACCTTGAACTCCATGAGTGGCTTTCCCCTTTCGACTGAGCCATCTTAGCACGCCCTCAGCGCTGGGGTTATCCGTTTATGCAGGTCAGCAACCCGAACGGCCCGACCGCCGCATCCGGGGGGTGCGAGGGGCGCACTCTGGCGCCGGTCACGACCGGCCGTGGACTACGATGAGACCGGCCTGAGAACGACCATCCCCCGAGGAGCCTGACGTGACTTCACCGAACACCGGCCTGCGCCGCACCGCGCTCGTAGTCCTGGCCGTGGGTACCGCCGTCGGTATGTCCGCGTGTGGCGCCGGCCAGATCTCGCAGACGGCCGGTCAGGTCGCCGCGGTGGACGGTGGACAGGGTTCTGCGGGCGAGCTGTACGTCAACGACCTCGTGGTGGTCCTCCCCGAGACCGGTGAGGCGCGTCTCGGGTTCGTCGCCTCTTTCACCGGCACCGGCCTAGGCGAGTCGATCTCCCTCGACCGGGTCGAGATCGACGGGATGGAGGCGCAGATCGGCCAGTCGCAGCCCCTCGAACGCGGGTGCTCGCTGGTCGTCTCGGCTGCGGAGGACGCCGAGCCCGTCCCCGCCGGTGACGACCTCTGCGTGGAGCGGACCACCGCCACCCTCCCCGGTGCCGACGACCTCCAGATCGGCACCTCGGTGCCGGCCACCGTCTCCTTCTCCAACGGCGACCAGATCGAGATGGCCGCGGCCGTCATCGCCGAGGTCCCGGCCAGCGACGAGTACACCCGTCCGGTCGAGACCCACTCCGAGGGGCACTGAGACGTCCGCCCTGTCCGCCCGCGCGGCCGACGGCTCCCCCGCCGACGCGGCCGTGCGCGCCGTACTCCGACGTCTGGCCCCGGGCACGCCCCTCCGTGACGCCCTGGACCGCATC
>NZ_JAALDX010000366.1 GCF_014145095.1 Dietzia sp. SLG310A2-38A2
GACGGTGAACCGGACCAGCCGCCGCAGCGCCTCGTTCGCGGGACCGGCGGGCAGCGCGTCGAGCTCGGCCATGGCGTCCGCCACGTACTGCTCGAGCGTGGCCCGCGCGCGGCGCATTCCCTCCGAGGCGCGGAGCAGGTCCAGGGCCTCGTGGACCTCGGAGTCGTCGGTCAGCGGCTGCGCCAACAGTTCCCGGAGGCGGTCACCGTCGGTGGAACCGGCCTCGAGTGCGTAGATCATGGGCAGTGTGTGCACGCCCTCGCGCAGGTCGGTGCCGGGGGTCTTGCCCGAGTCGGACGACGGCGAGGCGATGTCGATGATGTCGTCGGCGATCTGGAACGCGATCCCCACGGCGTCTCCCAGCCGTCGCAGACTCTGGATCTGCTCGTCGGAGGCTCCGGAGTACTCGCCGCCGAACTGGGCGGCTGCCGCGATCAGCGACCCGGTCTTCTCCCAGATCACGCGCAGGTAGTGCCCGGCGGCGTCGGCGGCGTTCCCGCCGTCGCCCGGCCCGACCGTCTCCCGCATCTGTCCGGTGACCAGCTCCGCGAAGGTCTGGGCGATGAGCTGGACCGCGGCCGGGCCGAGGTCCGCCAGGAGCATGGAGGAGTGGGCGAAGAGGAAGTCGCCGGCGAGGATCGCGGTGGAGTTGTCCCAGCGGCTGTTGGCGGACTCCACGCCGCGGCGCACGGCCGCCTCGTCCATCACGTCGTCGTGATAGAGCGTGGCCAGGTGGATCATCTCGCACACCACGGCGGCCTTGACCAGGCGCTCGCGGTCGGGCTCCGGACCGAGCTCGCCGGTGAGCAGGGTGACGACGGGCCGGAAGCGCTTCCCGCCGGCGGTGACCAGGTGCAGGGCGACCTCGGTGAGGAAGTCCTCCCCGGTCTCGAGTCGGCTCACCAGGAGCTCCTCGACCTCCACGAGTCGCGCCCTCAGCAGAGCCGCGAGGTCCGCGTCGCCGACGTCCACGCCCGCCACCACATGGTCGGGCGCCGTCTCAGCGGTGCCGGTCGTCACAGAATCGCTCGACATCCTCATTCGTCCTCGTCGCCTGGTGCGGACCGGCATCGACCGACCCTGACGACAGACTACGGTCCCCGCCCGAGGGCTGCGGCACCCCACCCCGGCCGAGGTCGGCGCCGACCGGTCCGGCGCCGACCTGCC
>NZ_JAALDX010000036.1:0-5113 GCF_014145095.1 Dietzia sp. SLG310A2-38A2
TCCCGCGTCGCTGCCGACCTCGGGTCCCGTTCCGCCGCCGGTGGCCGCGTGGGCCGGTGAGGCGACCGGCGCCGCACGTCCCGCCACCACGATCGCCGAGAGCAACGCCGGCGTGAGCACCGCGAGCACCAGGTACCCGGTCGCACCACCACCGACGGACTCCGCCACCACGACGCCGCTGATCACGCCGACGATCTGACCCACCCCGAACAGCGAGCCCACCACGCCCCGCTGCTGTTCGGGGACGCGATCGGCCATCAGGGCGGCCAGCACTGCGAACGGTCCGTTGAACCCCAGCTGCACGAGGACCCACCCCGCGACCGTGGCGGGGCCGGAGTCGGCGGTCAGGAGGGTCACCTGGCCCGCCACGCCGATCACCGTGCCGACGTACACCACCGGCATCCGGGTGCCGAGCCTGGCGCGGCACCGGTCGGAGATCAGCCCCCAGATCGGGTTGGCCACCAGGGCGACGGCGGCCCCGACCCCGACGACCAGTCCGAGGAGTGCCTCCCGGCCCCCCGGTCCAGCGATCCTGTCGGCCTGGACGGGCAGGAGTATCTGCAGCGGGCCGAACCAGGAGGCGAACACCGCCACGACGCCGAGCGTGAGCGCCAGGACCCACAGGGGGCCGACGCGGTCGGCGGATCGGGTCACCGCACGCGTTCCCAGTTGGCGGTCCACGCCTCCGCGCCGCCCATGAGTTGCCGCTCCAGTTCGGGGCGGTCAGGTCCGGCCCGGTGCAGGAGGTCGGCCGCCCAGTCCGCGTAGAGGCCGTACTGGGCCACCCCGTCGACGTTGAGGTCGTAGACCCGCTCGCCGAACTGCCACCGGTCCATCACCTCGCCGCTGAGTGCGGTGAACGGGTAGACCAGCGGGTCGGTGGCCGCGCTGGGACGCGGGTCGGCGAGCGGGGCCAGGCCGTTGACGTCCGAGCCGAAGCCGTACCCGGCCCACGGGCGGGTCGTACCTGCGGTGTTGGCCCGCCACGCTTCCAGGAAGCCGGTGTCGAAGTTCTCGGTGGCGTTGGCGGGCCAGGCGAACGCGGCGACGAACCCGCCCTGCTCGTGCATGCGGCGCGTGATGCCCTGGGTGGCCCAGGTGTGGTCGGAGATCAGTCCCGTGTAGCCCGTCTCCGTGGCGATGTCGAGCGTTCGGGTGGCCGTCTTGACACTCATGTGGTCGATGTTGATCACCATGCCTCGGGCCATCATCCCGCGGACGGCGTGCTCGCCGAGCGGGGTCAGTCCGCGGACATTGCATAGCGGCGCCTCGGGGTACACCGGCAGCGCCGCACCCGCGGGCGCGCCGGACGCCGCCGCGGCCAGTCCGTCAGCGACCGGGGTGCTGACGATCGGCTGCTCGTGGTCGGCGTCGGGGCCGGTGCACGGCTCGGTCTCCCAGAAGCGCTGGGTCCCGATCTTGTTGCCCACGTTCACGGCAAGTCCCGCCAGGTCCTCGTCCATGCGGGCGCCCCCGAGCGCGTTGTCGAACTTGTGGACCGGGAACACGGTGGACACGCCCCACGAGGCGAACTCGTCGAGCCCGCGATCGATGTCCTCGGCCGAACACAGCGGCACATCGTTGACCACTCGGCAGCCGAACGGTTCGGACGCCTCGACGCCCAGCGTTACCGCGAGCTTGCCCTCCGCCGCGATCGCACGGACCTCCCCGGGCGACCGGGCGATCCGGAACCATCCGCGACCCGGGCCGCCGTGCTCGGCGTCGATGTGGGCCTCCATGCGGTTCATGTAGTCCACCTGCCGGCGCAACTGCTCCATCTCGTCGCACGAGTACGGCGAGCCGATCAGCATCTCGCACAGCACGCGGTTGGCGACCAGGTAGTTGTTGAGCACCCGCAGACCGCCCCGCCACGCGCGCTCGATACCGGTGTAGTAGGCCTGCTCGTGGAGCTGGGAGTTATGGGCCGGCCACTGCGCGAAGGTGGGGTAACCCTGCGTGCCACCGGGGACCGCGGTACCGCCGAGGACTGACTCGAGCAGTGAGAAGTGGCCGAAGTCCGAGTGCGTGGGACAGTCGGCCAACGCCTGGGCCATTCCGCCGGGGGCGAACGGCTCACCGCACCGGAGCGCCCCGCCGAACGCCTGCGATGCGGCGATGTGGGCGTGGGCGTCCACCATGCCTCTGACCGGGGCGGCGGCGCGAGCCGGGGCGGCCGCCAGCGGAACAACCAGGATCGCCGCCATGAGCAGGGCCAACGCTGCGCGCGGCCACTCTCCGGTGATCGGTGTCCTCGTGGTCGAACTGCTGCGTCCCATGCCCGTGCCCCTCTCGGACGGCACCTGCCGTGGGTCGGCGGGCGCGTCGGCGTGAGAGGGAGCTTAACCAAGAATCGGCCGTCGCACGGCCTGTCCCGGCGATTTCTGGACAGTTGTTCAGAGTTTTTCGGGGCTGGTGGGACCAAGGTTACGGGAGGGTCAGTTGGTGTTGGCGACCAGCGGCTCGATGGCTCGATGGTCCGCAACTGGCGATCGCGCAGTTGGCTTCGCGGTCCTTGATATCGTTGCCTCGTTGTCGTTGCCCGACGCCGGGGAGCTCGAACTGGGGCGGGGTCGTCTGTGGAGGCCGTTCTGTCGGTGCAGCAGGCCTGATGCGGCCGAACCGTCGTCCTGGATGTGGTGCGGATGCCCCGCCCGGTGCGGGAAGGAGGATCGACGCGTGACCCCTGAGACACCGGCCATCGTCTGCCGACAATTGACCAAGCGGTACGGGTCCGTCCTCGCCGTGGATGCGCTGGACCTCGAGGTCCCCCAACGGTCTCTGTTCGGCTTCCTCGGCCCCAACGGAGCGGGCAAGACCACCGTGATGCGGGTGCTGCTAGGACTGGCGACACCCACCGGCGGCGACGCCGCGGTCTTCGGTCATGACATCGTGAGCGACAGCATGAATGTTCGCCGACGCGTCGGTTACCTCCCCCAGCAGCCACGCTTCCACCCCGAGCTGACTGCCCGCCAGGTACTGCGTTACGCGAGGGGCTTCTTTCCCCAGGACAAGAGCTCGACCGTGGAGGACGACATCACCGAGGTCCTCGACCTGGTCGGACTGAGCCGGAAGGCAGATGACCTCGCCGGTGACCTCTCGGGCGGACAGCGGCAGCGACTGGGTATCGCCCAGGCCCAGATCCACCGCCCCCCACTCCTGATCCTTGACGAGCCGGCATCCGCCCTGGACCCTCGCGGCCGCCGCGACGTCCTCGCCGTGATGCGCACGCTCAAGGAGTCCGCCACGGTGTTCTACTCCACCCACATCCTCGATGACGTTCAACAGGTCAGCGACGAGGTGGCCATCCTGAAGGACGGCCACCGTGTTCTACAGTCCCCGCTTCACGAACTGCTCTCCAGGGACAATGAGAACGCGTACGTTCTGACGCTCGCAGGGGACGTCGACGCGGCCGTGGCCGACCTGCGGCAGCAGCCCTGGGTCGGCGACGTCGTCTGTCCGGACGGCGACGGCGACACCGGCCGCCTCGTCGTCACCGTGACCGACGACCGGGCCGCCCGCCACCAGTTGCTGCGTCAGGTCCTGCGGCACGAGGGTGCCGAAGTGCTGTCTTTCGCCCGTCGCAGGTCCGAACTGGAAGACGTCTTCCTCTCGGCCGTGGAAGGGGATCGGCAGTGAACGTTCAGGTCCTTCAGGGCTTCGCGAATCAGGCCCGGAGGGAGGCCGGGGTCTGGTGGTCGACCCGACGGTGGTGGGTGCAGCTGGCGGTGTGGACGAGCATCATCAACGGCCTGCTGGCCGTCATGCTGTGGGTGTTGCCGAGGTTGGAGGAATTCATCGGCGGGGTCGAGGTCACCGTGGAGGGCAGTGCCGCGCAGTTCGCGGGCATGGCCGGCATGATCACCGCCATCGGTGTGGTGGTCACTGCCCAGGGTGTCCTGGTCGACGAGCAGCGGGCGGGTCTACTCGAATGGATGCTCTCGAAACCGTTGTCTCGCACGGCGCTGCTGGCGGCGAAGTTCGTCGCTCACGCCTTCGCGATCCTTGTGGTCCTCGTCTTTGTGCCCTGGTTGGGCGTGCTCGCGCAGTTGTCACTCGCCCACGGCGGTCTGTGGCCCCCCGGCCGCTGGCTCGGCGCGATGATGTCGGTGGCCCTGTTGGCGGTCTTCCACCTCGCCCTTGTTCTGGCTCTGAGCGCCGTGACCTGGTCCAGGGCCCTGATCGTGGCTCTTCCCCTGGTGGGGATCATCGGTACCGACGTCCTCGTCGCCTTCGCGCCCGCCGCCTTCGACGTGATGCCCTGGAGTCTCGGTCCACTGGCCGGGCCGGTCCTGGCCGGGGGCATTCTCATGAGCATCGGTCCGATCGTCTCGACCGCGATGCTGACAGTGCTCTGTCTGGGTGTCGCCGTGGTCGGACTGCGCCGGAAGGAACTCTGAGACCGGGCGCCGCGACCCGTGTCAGGACCCGGCTCCGGCAGAACTGCCGCCATCGGGACCGTCGAACTGGTCGTGCGGAGGAACGTACGGGCGTAGTCCGAACCCGGTGAGGAGAACAGCGCCGAGCGAGACCACTACGACGATCCCCGTGACGGCGGCCCCGGCGAACGGGACGAGTCCCACCAGTTGCACGGCCGCGATGAGCACCGCCGTGCCCAGCGCGGACGCGGCAGGGGTGGGCCAGGCCCGCCCGAGGCGTCGGATGATGCGGACTCCGAGTGCGCGCCCGACGGACAGCACCCCGTACGCCACGCTCAGCCCCAACCCGGCCAGCACGATCCCGGCGACCGGGATGAGGAACAGCGTGAAGATCATCGATGCCACCAGGGGAAGGGCCGTGATCAGCACCAGGGTGCCCAGCGCTCCGCTCACCACGGGAAAGGTCGTCGCCGCGTTAGCCGTGCGGTGCAGTGGGCGAGGTGCCACGCGGGCGACCAGCCAGGCGAGGCCGGCCATGACGGCCACCCCGAGCATCGACCACACGAGTCGATCCATCGACGCGCGGGGTCGTCCGCTCCGATCGAGCACCGCCACCGCTCCGGGCTCGTCCGTGACGGTGCCCCGGACGACCGCCCCGGGGTCGCGGGTGAGCGACCCGCCGGCGACCGCGAGGTCCCCGGTGAGTTCCGCGCTGTCCGTGAGGGTCACCGTCCCAA
>NZ_JAALDX010000036.1:5185-9015 GCF_014145095.1 Dietzia sp. SLG310A2-38A2
GTCCACTGATCCACGCCTCGCCGGCGAGAACGGTCACCGAGCCGAGATGTTCGGCGCCGCCCTCCAGTCCCACCGTCCCGCCGACCACGACGATGTCCCCGACGAGGACCTGGCCGTCCTCGACGACGTGGTGCTGCTGGGTGATGAGGGTCGCGGAGTATCGGCCGGGCTCCGTCGGGGCACAGGCGGCGACGAGCAGCCCGCCCAGGAGGAGCAACAGCAGGCGTAGGTAGCGGGTCGGGACCGGGGTCATGCAGATCGTTCCTCCTCGGTCCGCTGTCGCTCCGGGAGGAGGAACAGGACAACGGTGACGGTGAACAGGAGCAGGCTGATCGCGGCGACGGCCCGCAGGTGTTCGGCGAACGGCAGCTCGACGGATGCCCACCAGATCGACAGGGAGGTGCTCAGGAACGTCGCCATCCAGCCGGAGACACCGACGCCCAGAGCTGTGTTCCGTGCGATCGTGGCCGGGGTGGAGAAGTCCGCCCACAGCGCGAAGTTCAACACCGTGTAGATGCTCACCGCCACTGCGTAGAGCATCGGCAGTCCCAGGGCGGGAGGCAGCTCAGGGGTGGTCAGGGCATGGAGCGCGTAACTGAGCTGGGTGAGGGCGAAGAGCGCGAAGATCCAGCCCAGCAGGACCCGCCGCCCGAGAGCCGGATAGAGGATCCCCGCGAGGGCGGCCGCGAGCACGTGCGCGCCCCCGATCGCCCACAGCGTCGCGGGGTCCCGCGAATGCCAGGCGGAGTCCGTGTACACGGCGCTGTCGACGATGCGGAGGAACCCCAAGCTGTCGATGAAGTAGACGCCGAACATGAGTACCAGCGCCAGCGTGAACGCCCGCCCCGGCCACCGACCGGGCCGGGCCGGATGACGGACGAAACGGCCGACCCCGTATCGGGGCAGATGGTGCTGACCGGCGAGGGTGTCCGTCAGCTTCCACGGGAGGAAGGCGAGGGCCACGAGGGCCACCGCGCTCGGTGTCATCAACCACAGCAACTGGGCGGCGAACTGTTCGATCCGCCAATCCGAGGAGAAGACCGCTGCGGGCAGGAACGCCGCCGAGGTGATCACCGCGGCAACCGGCCCGCGCTGCCGGGTGGGCACGAGGTCACAGGTCAGACCGAACAGGCTGGGGACGCCGAGGCCCAGGCCGACCGAGGCGGCCGCGATCCACATGAGCAGCCCCGACTCGCTGCGCACCTGGGGTGCAACTGCGGTGAGTGCGGTCTGCATGACCACCACCACTGCCAACAGTCGCAGCTTCACGTGGAAGTCCTCGCTCCAGCGGCGGCGGTGCATCACCAGCCCCGCTACCAGCGCGACGAACAGCGTCAACCCGGCCAGCAGAGCCATCGCGCGGGCGATCCGCTCATCCGGCAGACCGATCACCCGCGCGCCCAGATCGACCAGGCCCAGCTGCACGAAGGTGAGGTTGTAGAAGTACCCCGCTGATCCCGCGGCGACGAACAGGCCTACGCCGAACAAGGGCGCCCACGCGCGGTTCCGGATCCGGGGCGTCATAGGCGCCCCGGCCACCGCGCGGGACGCACCGAATCGTCGACGCGGCGCCCGGCGGGTCCGGGCGCCCGGTTGAGGAGCAGTGGGAACGCCACGGCGGTCATCGTCCACGTCACGACCACTCTCGACGCCCCCTCACTCCGCGGCGGGGACACCGACGTCCAGCCCCCCGTTGTGCACGACAGTAAGAACGGCGATTCTAGCACCAGGAATACCGGGGTGAACGTTCATGACCACGCCCCTGAGCACGACACCCGCCACGCCTGTGGAGCTCACGGGGTTCTCGACGAGGCGCTGTCGGTCAGTGGGGAGGCGGAAGGGCCTTGGGCCAATTGTGACCGACGACGTGTCACCAACGACGCGATCCATCCTGATACGAGGGGCCCCCGCGCTAGGCGGTGTCGGCGACCAGCGGCTCGATGGTGAGGTGCTCCATCTCCTTGCTGATGTACTGCAGGCGCCACTTGTCGCCGAACAGGGCCAGCAGTTCGCCGTCGCTGCGCTGGAACACCTCCACCCCGCGCTGGCGGCCGAGCTCGTCGGCGGAGGCTGCGTCGGTGCGGCGGGCGATGGAGTACGGGAGGTTGTCGACGACCACCTCGACGTTGAACTCGGTCTTCATGCGGGCGGTCACCACCTCGAACTGCATCGGCCCGACCGCGGCCATGACGGGGTTCGCGTCGCCGCGGGTGTCGTTGCGCAGGATCTGCACCACACCCTCGGCGGCCAGCTGGTCGATGGCCTTGCGGAACTGCTTGTACTTGCCCAACGACTGCGCGCGGACCACGGCGAAGTGCTCGGGCGCGAACTGGGGGATCGGCGGAAACTGGACTTTCTTACCGGTGTAGAGGGTGTCCCCGGGGGCCAGGGCGGTGGCGTTGACCAGGCCCACCACGTCGCCCGGGTAGGCGGTCTCGACGGTGGTGCGGTCGCGGCCGAAGACGGTGAGCGCGTACTTGGTGGTGAACGGCTTGGCGGACTGCGCGTGGGTGACCACCATGCCGCGCTCGAACTCGCCGGAGACCACGCGCATGAACGCGAGCCGGTCGCGGTGCGCGGCGTCCATGCCGGCCTGCACCTTGAACACGACCGCGGAGAACGGATCAGAGGTCTCACGCGGTGCGCCGGTGACGGTGTCCCACGCGTGCGGCGGCGGGGCCAGCTCGACCAACGCGTCGAGGATCTGGTGGACACCGAAGTTGAGCATGGCGGAGGCGAAGATCACCGGGCTGGTCTCGCCCGCCAGGTAGAGCTCCTGGTCGTGGTCCTGGCCCATGGCCGAAAGCAGTTCGGACTCCTCGACGGCGGTCTCCCAGACATCGCCCTCACGGTCGGCGGCGGAGGCCGGGTCGTAGTGCTCCTCCGGGGCGATGGTCGAGCCACCGGCGGTGCGGGTGAAGTGGATGTACTCCTCCGGCGCCCCGTCGGGGCCGCGACGGAGCAGGCCCCGGTAGTCGCCGGCGATGCCGACCGGCATGAAGAGCGGGGTGGGGACAAGGCCGATCTGCTCGGTGATCTCGTCCAGTAGTTCCAGCGGAGCCTGCCCCGGCCGGTCCCACTTGTTGATCACCGTGATGATGGGCAGGCCGTTGTGCTTGCACACCCGGAACAGCTTGAGCGTCTGCGGCTCGAGGCCCTTGGCGGCGTCGATGAGCATGACCGCCGCATCGACCGCGGTGAGGACGCGGTAGGTGTCCTCGGAGAAGTCAGCGTGGCCGGGGGTGTCGACGAGGTTGATGACGTAGGGCTCGTCGTCCTCCGGTGACCCGGCCGGCTTGTACGTGAACTGCAGTGCTGTGGAGCTGACCGAGATGCCGCGGGCCTTCTCCATCTCCATCCAGTCGGAGACGGTCGACCGACGGCCGGACTTGCCGTGGACGGCTCCGGCCTCGGTGATGACCCGGGCGTGCAGCGCCAGCGCCTCGGTGAGCGTGGACTTGCCGGCGTCCGGGTGGGCGATCACGGCGAAGGTCCGGCGTCGGGCGACCTCGGAGCGTACGTCCGCGTGGGCCCCGGACCTGTCGGGACCAGCGGGTTGCCCGGTCGTCCCGGTGTCCTCGGCGGTCTCCGTCACGCGTCCTCCTCGGTGCTCCGGCGGCCCTCGCCGTCGTCATCCCAGGGTACGTCCGTCCACGTTCGAGCACCCAATCCGCCGGTGCACCGCCCGGGGTCGGCGGGCGCGCACGAAAGGCGAGGTCACACGGGGCGGTGATCGCCCTCGGGGCGCGGTGCGCCGGGACGGTCCACGAGAGCGGCGAGGTAGCGGCGGGTGAGCCGGTTCTGTTCGACGCGGGCGACGGGTGCGCCCC
>NZ_JAALDX010000367.1:0-2557 GCF_014145095.1 Dietzia sp. SLG310A2-38A2
CGCCGCCCGGCGGCGTGGCCGCCGGGTCGTGAGTCAGCCGGTCCGTCCGCTGTCCGTCGAAGATCTCCATGACCCGCCCCCGCCAGTCCGCCGTGCGAGCTGTTCGCACCCACCGTGTGACCCGCTCGCCCCGAACCCCGGGCGGGCGGTCTCCTCGACCCACACGCTACCCAGACCGGGCAGCGCGACCACCCGTTCCCTGGGCGGCGACGCCACCGGAGCGGCGCGACCCCGGGGAGAACACTCCTGCAGGGTCAGTGTGCGACACGCACCGTGAGTCCCCGACGCTTGATCCACGCCGAGAACTCGGTGACGGTGCCGCACTCCTCGCCGTCGATCTGGAACGACGCGGGCTTCTCCAGGATCCGGGCCGAGACCCCCTCACCCTGACGGAAGTCCAGTGGGCGGGTCTGGTGCTTCTCCTTGCCCTCGACGTGGGAGGAGCCCCTCCGTAGTGCCGGGGTGAGCTGATGCTGGAAGGTGTGGTGGACCAGCACCGCGCCGGCCTGGACCCAACCGAGGGCGCCCTTGGCCCGCAACGCCAACACATCGAGGAGACCGTCGTCGATCACGGCGTCGGGCAGCAGGATCATCCCGGCCTGGAGCATCCCGCAGTTGGCCACCAGGAGGGTCCGGGCCCGGGTGTGGATCTCCGGTCCGTCGTCGAGCGAGTACTCCACCTTGATCCGGTGGCCGCGGAGCAGTGTGTTGGCGAAGGCGCCCACGTAGGCGAGCCATCCCACCCTGGCCTTGAGGCCGTCGTGGGTGCCGGCGATCATGTCCGCGTCCATGCCGGCGCCGAGCATGACGAGGAAGACGTCGTCGTGGGTGTGCCCGTCGCCGTCGGTGTAGCGGACCAGGCCGAGGTCGACCCCCCGGCTCCGGCCGCTCATGGCCACGCGGACGGCGCGGTCCACGTCATCCAACGGGATGTCCAGATTCCGGGCGAGCAGGTTGCCGGTGCCGAGCGGGACCACGCCCATGGGGATGCCGGTGCCGACCAGGCCCTGGGCGACCGAACGCACGGTGCCGTCGCCGCCGCAGGCGAGCACCAGGCCGACACCGCTCGCGGCGGCCTCCTCGGCCTGACCCACGCCCGGATCCTCCTCGGTCGTCTCGTAGAACACCGGATCGGTCCAGCCGTGCAGAGCGGCCCTCTCGGCCGTGCGGCGACGAACCTCATCGACTCCGGCCTTGATGGGGTTGTAGATGACGGCGACGCGGGACGAGGCGGGGGGCACGGCACCACAGTGTCAGAAACACGCCCGACCCGCCATTCCCCGGTGGCCCGCCGATTTGGCGGCGGCGACCCGCCGCCTATACCCTGATGGGGAAGTTTGAACGCCTGACGGCTCGCCCCGTCGGGCACCTGATCAAGTTTCACCGAAGACCGCAGGTCACCGCTCCCGCCGGGGGCGGTCGAAGTGTCCGGGAGCGCCCGGACGGCCCGCGCAGGAGAACACCGGTCAGTGTAGGAAATGGCACGTCACAGTGCCCGCCTCCTCCACGCCCCGTGCCGCCTGCGCCCGGGGCGTTCGTGCATTTCCCGGCAGTGAGAAGCAGAGAGGAGGCGAAACATGGCAAAGCCCGCAAAGGTCCAGGCCGTCGAGGAGATCAAGGAGCACTTCCAGAACTCCACCACGGCCGTGGTCACCGAATACCGCGGACTCTCCGTTCCGCAGGTCACCGCGCTGCGCAAGGCCCTGGGTGACTCGGCCACGTACACCGTGGCCAAGAACACCCTGGTCAAGCGTGCGGCGAAGGAAGCCGGTGTCGAGGGTCTCGACGACCTCCTGACCGGCCCCACCGCCATCGCGTTCGTCACCGGTGAGGTCGTGGACGCCGCCAAGGCGCTCAAGACGTTCACCAAGGACAACAAGGCGCTCATCGTCAAGGGTGGTGTCATGGACGGCGCCACGCTGTCCGCCGCCGAACTCGACAAGATCGCCGAGCTCGAGTCCCGCGAGGTCCTCCTCGCGAAGATGGCCGGTGCGCTCAAGGGCAACCAGGCCAAGGCCGCCGGCCTGTTCAACGCGCCCGCCTCGCAGCTGGCACGTCTGTTCGCGGCGCTCGAGGACAAAAAGAACTGACACCCCCACATGTTTCCGGACCGTATGACGGTGCCGGGACCAACAGAAAGGACGCCACCATGGCGAAGCTCAGCAACGACGAGCTGCTCGAGGCATTCAAGGAGATGACTCTTCTCGAGCTCTCCGAGTTCGTGAAGCTGTTCGAGGACACCTTCGAGGTCACCGCGGCCGCACCGGTCGCCGCCGCGGCCGCCGCCCCGGCCGCCGCCGAGGCCGCCGCAGAGCAGGACGAGTTCGACGTCGTCCTCGAGTCTGCCGGCGAGAAGAAGATCGGCGTGATCAAGGTCGTCCGCGAGATCGTCTCGGGCCTGGGCCTCAAGGAGGCCAAGGACCTCGTCGAGTCCGCTCCCAAGGCGATCATCGAGAAGGCCGACAAGGAGTCCGCCGAGGCCGCCAAGACCAAGCTCGAAGAGGCCGGCGCCAAGGTCTCGCTCAAGTGAGCTGACGCACCACGTCTCGTCAGGGGA
>NZ_JAALDX010000367.1:2629-31624 GCF_014145095.1 Dietzia sp. SLG310A2-38A2
TCGGCATTTCGGCAGGTGGGTCAGACGAGGTTTGGTGCGATACATTACTTATCGGTATGTAACGTCACACGAGCTGCGAACGGTAGTTTACAGTGACCGTGGCCACAGATGATGGCTGCAGTGAGGAGTGGTGACGTGGGTATCGAGATATCTGTTGAGGGACTGACGAAGTCCTTTGGATCGCAGAAGATCTGGGAGGACGTCTCGTTCACCCTTCCCGAGGGGGAGGTGAGCGCGCTCCTGGGTCCGTCCGGTACCGGCAAGTCGGTGTTCCTGAAGTCGCTCATCGGGCTCCTGCGGCCCGAGCGCGGCCAGATCATCATCGACGGCACGGACATCCTCCAGTGCACCGCCAAGGAGCTCTACGAGATCCGGAAGCTGTTCGGTGTCCTGTTCCAGGACGGCGCGCTCTTCGGTTCCATGGACCTCTATGACAACGTGGCGTTCCCGCTGCGCGAGCACACCCGCAAGTCGGAGAGCGAGATCCGGGACGTCGTCATGGAGAAGCTCGAGCTCACCGGTCTCACCGGTGCGGAGGGCAAGCTCCCCGGCGAGATCTCAGGCGGTATGCGCAAGCGCGCCGGCCTCGCCCGTGCGCTCGTGTTGGATCCTGAGATCATCCTGGTCGACGAGCCCGACTCGGGTCTGGACCCGGTCCGCACCACCTACCTCGCGCAGTTGTTGATCGACATCAACGCGCAGATCGACGCCACGATCCTCATCGTGACGCACAACATCAACCTCGCCCGGACCGTGCCGGACAACCTGGGCATGCTCTACCGGAAGAAGCTCGTCATGTTCGGCCCGCGCGAGGTCCTTCTGACGAGCGAGGAGCCCTCTGTCCGCCAGTTCCTCCGCGGATCCAAACTGGGGCCGATCGGCATGTCCGAGGAGAAGGACGACGCGCAGATGCGCGAGGAGCAGGCGCACGCCGATGCCGGCCACAACGACGGCTCCCCGGGCGAGGACGAGGTGACGGGGGTCCCGCCGCAGATGCAGCCGACCCCCGGCGGCCCCGAGCGCAAGGGCGAGATCCGCCGTGAGAAGAGGGTGGCCGAGATGATGGACACGCTCCCCGAAGGCGCCCAGGTAGCCATCCGCGAGGAGTGGGCGGCCCGCGGCCACGGTAACAGTAGGGTCACAGCGTCGGCGCCGGTCAACGCCACCGCGGGCGCTGCGGGCGGCGGCAGTCAGTGGCTGTCGACGACCTCTACGGGTCCTCATGTGTCCGAGGACACCGGAGGGATCGGAGGAAAGGCATGGCGGAGGGCGTGAACCAGCAACCCGCGGTGAAGTCCGGTGTGTCGCCGGCAGATGTCGGCGGAGGAGTCCGGACCGCGGTGGGCGGCGCCGGTGCGGTCTTCCGACTGTTCCTCGAGGTGTTCAGAGGGGTCTTCAGGAGGCCGTTCCAGTTCCGAGAGTTCATCGAGCAGTCGTGGTTCATCGCGTCCGTGACGATCCTGCCGTCGGCGCTGGTCGCGATCCCCTTCGGGGCGGTCGTGGCGATGCAGACGGGCTCGCTGGTCCAGCAGCTCGGGGCTGAGGCCTATACGGGAGCGACCGGCGTCCTCGCCGTCGTGCAGCAGGGCGCGCCGCTGGTGACCTCGCTGCTTATCGCGGGCGCCGCTGGGTCGGCGGTGGCCGCTGATCTGGGCGCCCGCTCCATCCGCGAGGAACTCGACGCGATGCGGGTCCTCGGGATCGACCCGGTCCAGCGGCTCGTCGTCCCCCGAGTGCTCGGGATGATGCTCGTCGCTCTGCTTCTCAACGGGCTCGTCTCCATCGTCGGGATCTCCGGGGGGTACGTGTTCAACATCATGCTGCAGGGCGGGACACCGGGCGCCTACCTCATGTCCTTCGGCGCCCTCGCGCAACTGCCCGACTTCATTATGTCCTCGATCAAGGCCCTCATTTTTGGGCTCATCGCAGGGGTGGTCTCCGCATACTGCGGGATGAACCCCAAGGGCGGGCCCAAGGGCGTTGGTGACGCCGTGAACCTCGGCGTCGTCCTGACGTTCCTCCTGCTGTTCTTCGCCAACCTCATCCTCACTGCCGTTTACCTGCAAGTAGTCCCGCCGAGGGGGTCCTGATGGCGATCCATACAGATGTCGGACCCACGCGCGCCCGTGTGAGGGCCGTCGTCCGCGGCCCGATCAGCTCGTTCGATTCTCTGGGAGACCAGCTCGCCTTCCACTTGCGAGCGATTCGGTGGATCCCGCAGACGATCGTGCACTACCGGAAAGAGGTGCTGCGGTTGATCGCGGAGGTGACATTCGGCGTCGGCGTGCTCGCAGTGCTCGGCGGGACCATCGGCGTGATCGTCATGATGAGCGGGTTCACCGGCGTGGTCGTGGGGCTGCAGGGTTACGCGGCACTGGACCAGATCGGCAGCTCGGTCCTCACCGGTTTCCTGTCCGCCTACGTCAACACCCGTGAGGTCGCGCCCCTCGTGGCGTCGCTCGCCCTGTCCGCCACCGTCGGCTGCGGTTTCACCGCCCAGCTCGGTGCCATGCGGATCTCCGAGGAGATCGACGCCCTGGAGGTCATGGCGATTCCGAGCGTGCCGTACCTCGTCACCACTCGGGTCATCGCCGGGTTTATCGCCGTCATTCCGCTCTACGTCGTGGGTCTGCTCTCGTCATACCTCGCCACGCGGGGAGTCAACACCATGATTCAAGGACAGTCCACAGGGTCGTTCGACCACTACTTCCATCTGTTCCTGCCTCCGGAAGACGTGATCTATTCCTTCGTCAAGGTGATCATCTTCGCCTTCGCGCTGGTGATGATCCACTGCTACTACGGCTTCACCGCGTCCGGGGGCCCGGCCGGCGTCGGCGTGGCGGTGGGGCGCGCTGTCCGCACCACGATCGTCGTGGTGGCGATCCTGAACTTCTTCGTCGGACTGGCACTTTGGGGCACGACCACGACGGTGCGGGTGGCGGGATGAACGAGCTCTCCGTACTCTCCAAGCGGTTGCTGGCCGCCCTTTTCATCATTATCGTCCTGGCGTTCGTCGGGACCACCATCGCGATCTACAACCGCGCCTTCACCGACTCGGACGGCGTCACCCTGTACACCGACGACATGGCGTTCGCGCTGCCGAACGACGCCGACGTCAAGGCGCGCGGTGTCCTCGTGGGCCGCGTCTCCGGTGTCGAACCCGACGGGGACCGCGTGCAGATCAACATGGAGTTCGACCCGGCGCTCATGGAACAACTGCCGGCCAACGTCAGTGGCCGCCTGCTCCCCAAGACGTTGTTCGGTGAGCGGTTCGTCGACCTGGGGTTCCCCGATGAGCCCGTGGGGACGCTCGAACCGGGAGCGACCATCGAGCAGGACACCCGCGGCAACGCGATCGAGTTGGGGCGCGTCCTGGACGGGCTACTCCCCGTTCTCGAGGCGGTCCCGCCGGAGAAACTGGCGGGCACGCTCGGCGCGATCAACCAGGCGTTGTCAGGCCGTGGGGACGAGATCGGCGCCAGCCTGGTCGAGATCGGACAGGTCTTCGACGGCATCAACCAGGAGTTGCCCGCTCTGGAATCCGGGCTGGAGGATCTGGCGACATTCTCCCAGACCTATTCCGACGCGCTGCCTGATCTCATCAACGCTCTGGACGCGCTGCGCACCACCGGCGACACGGTGGTCCAGCGCCGCCCCGACATCGCCGACGGACTGCGGCGGATCAGCGAGTCGTCCGAGGTCCTCACCGGTTTCCTCGCCGCGAACCGCGACGACCTCATCTCCCTGGCGGTGGACTCGCGCACCTCCCTGGAGTACCTGGCTGAGTATTCGCCAGCACTGCCGTGCTCGGTGGGGAATTTCATGACACTTCTGGACCGGTCCGATGCCATCCTGGGCGTGGGCACCGAGCACCCCGCCATCCGGGTGACGCTCGAGCTCGTCAATCCCAGAGGGCGTTACGTGCCCAACCAGGACGAGCCGCGGTTCTTCGACACCCGCGGTCCCCGCTGTTACGACCCGGCGCAGGAGCCGTTCTACTTCGGTGGGGCCCCCGGCGGGGCGATCGCCGACGGGAGCTACCAGATCCCCACCCGCAATCCGGGGCCCGCGTTCATCCCGACTCTGCCCAATCCGCTTCTCCGGGACGGGCCGGTTCCGGCACTCCGTAACCGTGGCTCGGTTCCCCCGGCTCCCGGGCGGGCGGTGCCCGAGCAGCCCAATATGCCGTTTCCGTCAACCGTCGCGGGTCAGGACACCGACGTGGTGGCTATGGCCTACGCCGGCTCGCCGCTGGAGACCGACACCGTCCGAACCGTCCTGGGGGTCGCGTCCTCGCGCGGCGCGCAGGAGATCCCTGCCTGGATCGGCCAGATCGGCGCCCCGGCGCTTCGCGGAACGGAGGTCGGTTTCCGATGAACGCCAAACTGAAGGCCCTATTCCGTGGCGGCCTGCTGGGGTCATTCGTCAAACTGGTGGTCTTCATCGTGGTCACAGTGCTGCTCAGTTCGGTCCTCGCCGTGACCATCAGGGGCGGCACCCGGGCGGAAGGTACGGAGTACTCTGCGATCTTCTCCGACGTGACCATGCTGGAGGAGGGCGACGACGTCCGGATAGCCGGCGTCGTGGTGGGCAACATCACCGGGATGGAGATCCACGAACGCGGCCTGGCTAAGGTGGACTTCACCCTGGCCGGCGACCGCACGCTGCCGGCCAACGTGCACCTGGCACTGCGGTTCCGGAACATGATCGGCCAGCGGTACCTGAACATCTCCCGGGAGCCCGGACCCGTCCAATCGGCCCTGGAGGAAGGGAGCACGATCGGAATCGAGAAGACCTCGCCCGCGGTCGATCTCACGGCGCTGTTCAACGGTTTCCGCCCGCTCTTCACGACCCTGCAGCCGGAGGACGTCAACGCGCTCGCCGACTCGCTGGTGCGGGTACTGCAAGGGGAGGGCGGCACCGTGACGAGCCTGGTCCGCCAGACTGGTGAGCTGACCAACCACCTGGCCGATCGGGATCAGGTGATCGGCGAAGTCATCGACAACCTCACCCGGGTCCTCGAGACCATCAACGAGCGGGACGTGCAGTTCCAGCAGCTCGTGGTGACCACCAGGCAACTCGTCGAGGGACTCGCCGACGAGCGCGACGCTATCGGCAGTTCGCTCGACTCGATGGCGGATCTGACCTCGTCGGCGGAGAACATCGTCACCGCCACGCGGCCCGCCGTGACGGATTCGCTCGACCACCTCAAGGTGGTCACCGACCAGATCACGACGAACCGCGACACGCTCAGCGAGGTTCTCATCAACCTGCCGCGCAAGACCGACAACCTCATCAGGATGGGTTCGTTCGGGTCCTGGCTCCAGTTCTATCTCTGTGGACTCGACGTGGTGCACGGCCCAGGCACCAACGTGCCCAACCTTCTTCCGAGCGGCGGTCCCACGATCAATCAGCCGGTGTACACGAACGTCGCGCCCCGGTGCCACGCAGGGGGAATCCCATGAGCAAGCGCAGTGCGAACGAGCCGAGGTTCAGCAACGCCACCATCGGAGCGATCGGGGTCCTGGTGATCCTCGCCCTGACCGCCGTGTCGTTCAGACTCGACGCGCTACCGATCGTCGGGGCGGGACCCAAATACACAGCCTACTTTTCCGAGGCCGCCGGGCTAGCGGACGGTAGCGAGGTCCGCGTGGCCGGCGTCAAGGTTGGCGTCGTGACCGACGTGGCGCTCGAAGGCGACAAGGTGGCCGTGGGCTTCCGGGCCAAGGACGCCTGGCTGGGTGACGACACCCGGGCGAGCATCCAGCTCAAGACCGTGCTCGGCCAGAAGTACCTCGCGCTCACGCCGGCGGGAACCGGGGAACTCGACACGTCGGAGCCGATCCCGCTTGAGCGGACGGTGGCCCCGTACGACGTGGTCACAGCTTTCTCCTCCGCAGCGGAGACGCTCGACGAGATCGATGACGACAAATTGGCAGAGAGCCTGGACACACTCACCGATGCGATGCAGGCGTCGCCCGAGGAGTTCCGGGGCGCGGTCGACGGGATTGGGCGTCTGTCGCAGACCGTGTCCAGCCGGGACGCCGAATTGCGGAACCTACTCGAGGCCACGCGTACGAGCTCCCAGATCGTGGCGGACCGTAATGACGACTTCCGGCGCCTGATCATCGGGACCGGACAGTTGTTGAGCGAACTCAACGACCGCGCCGAGAGTCTCAAGCTGGTGTTGGCCTCCACGCGCGGACTGTCGATCGAACTCCGCCGGTTCGTCGCGGAGAACGAGGCCGAGTTCAAGCCGACCCTGGATAGTCTCGACTCCGCCCTGGCGGTGTTGACCGACCACGAGGAAGAGCTGAGGGCATCCATCCACAACCTCGGGCCCTTCTATCGGCTGTACTCCAACATTCTGGGCTCGGGCAGATGGTTCGACACCGTGGTCACCAACCTCGTCCCGCCGGGTATTCCTGAGCCGCCCTTCTATCCCGGCGCCCGCGCGCCGGCCAGACAGAGTGGGATCAACTGATGCACAAGAAGATGCCGTACTCGTTCGTCGGGCTGCTGCTCGTCGTCGTCGTGGCCGCCGTGACTGTTATTTTCCTCGCCGTCACGGGGTTCGGACGCACCAGCATCACCGCCACCTTCCCGACAGCCGTCGGAATATCGGAGGGCTCCGATGTCCGGATCCTGGGGGTCACGGTGGGTTCCGTCGACAAGGTGACCCCGATGGGGGAGACCGTCGAGGTCGAGTTCCACGTCCGCCGGGGCGTGGACGTCCCGGCGGACGCCAAGGCGGTCCAGGTGACGCCCTCGGTCGTCCCTGACCGTAACGTCCAACTACTGCCCGCCTACTCTGGCGGCCCCAAGATGGAATCGGGCGCGCACATCCCCCTCGAGCGGACCGCGACACCGGTCGAGGTGGACAAGCTCTACGCCTCGGTGGAGGAACTGACCGATGCTCTCGGCCCGGAGGGTGCCAACAAGGACGGCGCTCTCGACCGGTTCGTCACCGCGTCCGCGGACACGCTCGGAGGCAACGGTGCCGCACTCGGGCGGTCGATCGACGAGTTGTCGCAGGCCGCGACGACGCTGGCGGATTCGAGTCAGGACATCAGCGAGACCGTGGTCAATCTGCAGTCGTTCGTCACGATGCTCGCGCAGAACGATGCCCAGGTGAGGCAGTTCAACTCCCAGATGTCAACCTTCAACCAGACTGTCGCTGGTCAGCGCGAGGACCTCCAGGGCGCCCTCGCCGAACTGAGCTACGCCCTCGCGGACGTCGCGCGTGTCGTGCGGGACAACCAGGACGTGATCCGCAGCAATGCGGACCGTTTGGTGAGACTCAGTCAGATCACCGCGGACCAGAGGGGCGACATCGAGGAGATCCTCAAGACTGCTCCGTTGGCTCTGTCCAACCTCATCGGCGCCTACGACCCCGAGGCCGGGCTGTTGTCCTTACGTCTCGACATCCCGGAGTTGCAGGACCCGGCCGGCGTCCTGTGCCAGCTCATGACACTTGGCCGCCTGAACCCCGGGGACCAGATGCTGGCCGAACTCGACAACCTCCGGCGCGCCGATATCGAGGCCTGCGAGGCTCTCGCGCCGCAGCGCAACGCCGATCTACAAGCGTCGAACCCGGATCTGCCGTTGGGCATCCTCGCTGGCGAGATGAATCAGTCGGTCCCGGTTCCCGGGACGGTCCAGGGCAATCGCGGGTGGCCGATGACGCCCGCATCGGAAGGGGGACGGGGATGATCCGGCCGACCACGCCCATCCTCGGTCGCGCCGTCCGCGCGGTCGGTGCCAGCGCGCTCGTGGCCGCCGTCGCGGCGGGGTGCTCGTTGAATCTGGAGGACTACACTCTGCCGGGTGGCGCGGACCTGGGTGAGGACCCCATGCACGTGGCCGTCCGCTTCGACGATGTGTTGGACCTGGTCCTGCAGTCGTCGGTCAAGGTCAATGGTCTTGACGCCGGTCGCGTGTCCGGTATCTCGCTGGCGGAGGACGGGTGGACCGCAGAGGTGGACATCGTCCTCCGCGGCGACATGGAGCTCCCCGCCAACGTCGAGGCCTCGATCCAGCAGACCAATCTCCTTGGCGAGAAGTTCGTGCAGCTCAGCCCGCCGGAGGATGAGCCGCCCACCGGAGAGCTGTCCGGCGGTGACGTCATCGCCAGTTCGGACACCCGCACGGCTACCGACATCGAGCAGGTTCTCGGCGCGCTGTCGCTGTTGCTCAACGGCGGCGGCGTGGACCAACTGCAACCGATCGTGGCCGAACTGCGCAAGGCCACCGACGGCCGCGAGGAGGATCTCACCCGGACCCTGCGATCGGCGGAGGAGCTCATCGGGGGCCTGAACCGGCAGCGCGACAGCATCACCGAAGCCCTCGAGGGCGTGAACCTCATGACGTCGCGTGCCAACGATCAGCGCCAGCAGATCGAGGCGGCGCTCGACGAGCTGCCCGCCGGGGTGGCGGTGCTCGAGGAGCAGCGCTCGCAGTTCGTGGAGATGCTGCGCCGGGTCGACACACTGGGCCAGGTCGGCTCGGAAGTCCTGCTCACCAGCAGGGAGGACCTCATCGCCGACCTGCGGGCGCTGCGCCCTGTGCTGCAGTCCCTCGGCGAGTCGACTCCGGAGCTCATCGAGCTGATCGGTTTCGTCCCCACCTTCCCGTTCCCGGACTCGTCTATCCCGGCGACCGTCGGCGGCGCGGCCAACATCTTTCTCTCCGTGGACGCGACGATCTCTGAGACGCTCCGGAATCTGGGGGCGAATCAGGGCGAACCGGTGGTTCGCCGTCCGAACACCACGAGCGGGCCCTACGTCGTGGACCCGCAGAACCCGTGGGTCGGCGACAACGGCCCGGACCGGCGGACGACCATCGTGCTGCCGCTCCTGCCGGTCCCGCCGGTCATGGACCGGGCGGTGGTGCCCAAGCCCGCACCAGGAGTCTCGGAGTTCTCCGAGAACTACCTGCCCGAACCAGGAGAGCCAGGAAACCGATGAGCAAGACACTCCGCACCCAGCTCATCGCCTTCTGTGTGATCGCCGCGGTCGGGATCACCTATGTAGGTGCCAACTACGTTCGCTTACCTTCGCTGTTCGGGATCGGCCAGTACCAGGTCTATCTGGACCTACCCGAGACCGGCGGGGTGTTCACCAACGCGGCCGTCAACTACCGCGGCACGGCGATCGGACGGGTGGGCGAGCTCTCGCTCACCGACGACGGTGTGCGAGTCGAGCTCGACCTCGACTCGAGCGCCCCCGACGTCCCGGCGGACACCGAGGCCGTGGTCGCCAATCGCTCCGCCATCGGAGAGCAGTACGTGGACTTGCGACCCAACAGCAGCTCGGCGCCGTATCTCGAGGACGGGGACGTGGTCTCCGCCGGACGTGAGGCGTTGCCGGTACCCGTCGAGAACCTGCTGGCCTCCGTCGACGACCTTTCCCGATCGGTCCCCTTGGACGATCTCGAGGTGACCGTCGACGAACTCGGCAAGGCGTTCCAGGGCCGGGGACCCCAACTGGAGCGACTCTCGAACTCCCTCATCCGCATTTCCGAGTCCGGTATCCGCACCATGCCGCAGTTGCAGACGCTGATCCGCGACGGGGCGACCGTCCTGGAGACGCAGGCCGACCAGTCCGGCGAGATCGTCAGTTTCTCCCGCGATCTCAGGACGGTCACCGAGGCGTTGCGTGACTCGGACTCCGACCTGGAACGGCTGATCACCACGGGACCGGAGTTCGCCGACGAGACCCGCTATCTGGTGGAGAACTCCGGCGCCCCGCTCTCTGGAACCGTGCGGAACCTGTCGGCGACGATGAAGACGATCGATCCACTGGCGCCGTCGTTCAAGGTGCTCCTGCAGCTGTTGCCGGCACTGGCCGCCGGCGGGATGTCAGTCGCTCCTGGGGACGGGACCATCCACTTCGGTCTGTCCCTCGAGACGAACAACCCACCAGCGTGTACGCAGGGGTACGAAGGTACGTGGGAGATCATCGACCAGATGAAGGCGCAGGACCCGTCCTTCGACTGGCAGGAACAGAACTTCCCGCCCAACTACGACGCGCAGTGCACCGTGCCCTTCGGCAGCCCCACCGCAGTCCGCGGTGCCGACCGGGTGGAGTACGCGCACCCGGACGTGCCGCAGCCGTGGGACGCGAAGCCCAAGATCGACCCCGACAAGGCCAACCTGTCAGTGGCGGCCACGCAGCTCGCGGTGTTGCAGGGGTTGATTCCCCGGTGAGGGTGCGGCGGGGCGGCGACCCGGCGGACGGCGGGTCCGGTAGCGTCGCCGCCATGAGTTCGCAGGGAACGGAGGGGGGCGCGCGCCGCCCCGCGGGGACGGGGACCGTGCCGAGATGGCTGGTGGTCCTCGCGGCGATCATCCTCGTGGGGGGGCTGGCGACGTTGGGGGTGTTCGGGGTGCGTTACTCCCAGGCGCGGTCGGCACAGGAGGTGGCGTCCGAGCGCGAGGCGGCCGCCGACGTCGCCGCCCAGGTGATCATCAACGCGTTCAGCTTCGACCACCGGAACGTCGACGATTCGCTGGAGCAGCTGGCAGAGGCCTCGACCGGCGAGTTCCTCACCGAGCAGGAGCAGTGGGCTGACGATGTGCGGACGCGCGTCGTGGAGCAGAAGGCGGTCACCACGGCCACGGTCTCGCACACGGCTGTCGAGACCCTGGACCTCGAGGCCGGCGACGCCGCCGTCCTGGTGGTGTTCACCGCCCACTCCGAGCGGGAGGGCCAGGATGACATCACCGGCCGTCAGGCGATGCGCGTGGACCTGACGCGAGAGGACGGCACCTGGAAGGCCGACGCGGTCAACCAGGTGGGCGTGACGGTCCCGGTGGGCGAGTCCAGCCGGTCCGTGCAGGAGCTCAACACGCCGGAGGAACAGGACGCCCCGGCCACCGAGGAGGAGTCGACCCCCGCGCCGACCACCTCCGCCGGACGATGACGAAGGACGACAGTCGCTGATGCCACCGATCAAGAGGACACAGAAGTCGGTCACTCCGGCGCCGCGTCGACGGCTGGCCGGTCACGCCGGACAGACCCGACCCGAGGGCGGGAACGCCGCGGGCCCCACGACGTGGGACGAACGAGACGACGACGAGGTGGGCGGCACCGGAACCGGGGCGGGTCGCGGGGAGCGGCGTGCCGGCCGTCGGCCCGGTGGTCGGACGATCGCATACTCCGCCATCGCGGTGGGACTGGTCGCCGGAGCCGTCGGCGTGTTCCTGGCGACGGAACCCGGGGTCGACGTGGACAACCGGGCGTTCGTCGACCGACGGGACACCGAGGAGGTTCTCTCGGCAGCGACGACCAACGTCCAGCGGCTCGTGGCGATCGATCACGAGACCCTCGACGAATACCACGATTCCCTGGGTGAATTCCTCACCCCGAAGCTCGTCAACGAGCTGGACGAGAACTGGCCCGCGTTGCGTGACAGCTACGAGCAGTCCGCGACGACCGTCGACGCGGAGGTCCGTGAGGCCGGTCTCGCCTACCTGCAAGGCGACAAGGCCGAGGTGTTGCTGGTACAGGATGTGTCGATGACCAGGGACGGCGCGGCTGCGGGAAGTACCAGCGGCACCTATCTCGTCGGTCTGGACAAGATCGACGGCGTGTGGAAACTGTCGAGGATCCCGGATCTGCCCTCCTGACGAGGGCTGGTCGGGAACCGATCCGGCAACCGACCGAGCCAGATCCTTGACGAAAGTGCTTTCACCCGTCACCCTTTAGGGGCATCGGGCGAGTGCCGCAGAGAAGAGTGCGACACGGTCCGAGTGCGACGTCCCGACCGGGGCCGATGGGGCGAGAGCCACGAGGGCAACCAGCGCAGAGACGGACGCCGTACCACGCATGCGACTGGCCTCCGGGTGACACCCCGTTAAAGGCTGGACTTTGTCGCCGCCTTCCACTAGATTAGGTCGTTGCGCTGGCTGCTATTTGCACTCTCGTCCGTCCGTGACGGCTCGTCCCTGGTCTCACCGGGTGTTCTCCGAGTCCTCGATCGGTTCGGATCTGGGTGGATACCCGTCGGCGGACCGCTCGCAGATACATCTGTGGTCACCGCCCGTGGTGATCACGTGAGGTGCTGGAAGGACCCATCTTGGCAGTCTCCCGCCAGACCAAGTCAGTTTCCACCGTTCCCGGTGCGCCCCGGAGGGTCTCGTTCGCGAAACTCTCCGAGCCGTTGCCGGTCCCGGGACTGCTCGACCTCCAGACGGAGTCGTTCGAGTGGTTCATCGGGTCGGAGGAGTGGCAGAAGAGGGCCGCGTCACGCGGCGTCACCAACCTCGAGGGAGGCCTGGAGTCGATCCTCAGGGAGATCTCCCCGATCGAGGACTTCTCCGGATCCATGTCCCTCTCGTTCTCGGACTCGTACTTCGAAGAGGTCAAGGCCTCCATGGAGGACTGCCGCGAGAAGGACCGCACGTACGAGGCGCCCCTGTTCGTCACCGCCGAGTTCGAGAACACCGAGACGGGCGAGATCAAGTCGCAGACCGTCTTCATGGGTGATTTCCCGATGATGACGGACAAGGGCACGTTCATCATCAACGGCACCGAGCGGGTCGTCGTCTCGCAGCTCGTCCGCTCGCCGGGCGTGTACTTCGACCGGAACCGCGACAAGTCCACGGAGCGCGACGTCCACTCCGTCAAGGTCATCCCCTCGCGGGGTGCCTGGCTCGAGTTCGACGTGGACAAGCGCGACACCGTCGGTGTGCGTATCGACCGCAAGCGTCGTCAGTCCGTGACCGTGCTGCTCAAGGCGCTCGGGTGGACCACCACCGAGATCAAGGAGCGCTACGGCTTCTCCGAGATCATGATGTCCACCCTCGAGAAGGACACGGTCGAGGACACGGATCAGGCCCTGCTCGAGATCTACCGCAAGCTGCGTCCGGGCGAGCCGCCCACCCGCGAGTCCGCCGAGGCCCTCCTGGAGAACCTGTTCTTCAAGGAGAAGCGTTACGACCTGGCCCGTGTCGGCCGCTACAAGGTCAACCGCAAGCTCGGTCTGCCGGACCCCGAGGGCGACTCCACCACCACGCTCACGCGTGAGGACATCGCCGCCACCATCGAGTACCTCGTGCGTCTCCACGCGGGAGAGAACTCGATGCAGGTCTCCGGCGGGCGCGAGGTGCCGGTCGACGTCGACGACATCGACCACTTCGGCAACCGGCGTCTGCGTACCGTCGGCGAGCTCATCCAGAACCAGGTCCGCGTGGGCCTGTCCCGGATGGAGCGCGTCGTGCGCGAGCGCATGACCACGCAGGACTCCGAGGCGATCACCCCGCAGTCGCTGATCAACATCCGGCCCATCACCGCCGCGCTCAAGGAGTTCTTCGGAACCTCCCAGATGTCGCAGTTCATGGACCAGAACAACCCGCTGTCGGGTCTGACCCACAAGCGTCGTCTGTCGGCCCTGGGCCCCGGTGGCCTCTCCCGTGAGCGCGCCGGCCTCGAGGTGCGCGACGTGCACGCCTCGCACTACGGCCGCATGTGCCCGATCGAGACCCCCGAGGGCCCGAACATCGGTCTCATCGGTTCGCTCTCGGTCTACGCCCGGGTCAACCCGTTCGGCTTCATCGAGACCCCGTACCGCCGGGTCATCGACGGTTCGGTCACCGATCAGGTGGACTACCTGACCGCCGACGAGGAGGACCGCCACGTCGTGGCGCAGGCCAACTCGGAGATCGACGCGGACGGCAAGTTCGTCGAGGACCGCGTCCTCGTGCGCAAGAAGCACGGTGACGTCGAGGTCGTCGCGGGGACGGACGTCGACTACATGGACGTCTCGCCGCGGCAGATGGTCTCCGTGGCCACCGCGATGATCCCGTTCCTCGAGCACGACGACGCCAACCGTGCCCTGATGGGTGCGAACATGCAGCGCCAGTCGGTCCCGCTCGTGCGTTCCGAGGCGCCGCTCGTCGGCACCGGTATGGAGCTGCGCGCGGCCGTGGACGCCGGCGACGTCGTCGTCAACACCAGCGCGGGGATGGTGGAGGAGGTCTCGGCCGACTTCATCACCGTGATGGACGACGACGGTGGCCGCCAGACCTACCGTCTGGCCAAGTTCGCCCGGTCCAACCAGGGCACCTGCTCCAACCAGAAGCCGATCGTGGACGAGGGCGACCGCGTCGAGGCCGGCCAGGTCCTCGCCGACGGTCCCTGCACCGAGAACGGTGAGATGGCCCTGGGCAAGAACCTGCTCGTGGCGATCATGCCGTGGGAGGGCCACAACTACGAGGACGCGATCATCCTCTCGCAGCGCCTGGTGGAGGAGGACGTGCTCACGTCCATCCACATCGAGGAGCACGAGATCGACGCCCGCGACACCAAGCTGGGTGCCGAGGAGATCACGCGCGACATCCCCAACGTCTCCGACGAGGTCCTGGCGGACCTGGACGACCGCGGCATCGTGCGTATCGGCGCCGAGGTCCGTGACGGCGACGTGTTGGTGGGCAAGGTCACGCCCAAGGGCGAGACCGAGCTCACCCCGGAGGAGCGCCTGCTGCGCGCCATCTTCGGCGAGAAGGCGCGCGAGGTGCGCGACACCTCGCTGAAGGTGCCCCACGGTGAGTCCGGGAAGGTGATCGGCGTCCGCGTGTTCTCGCGTGACGACGACGACGACCTGCCCCCCGGCGTCAACGAGCTGGTCCGTGTGTACGTGGCGCAGAAGCGCAAGATCCAGGACGGCGACAAGCTCGCCGGCCGCCACGGCAACAAGGGCGTCATCGGCAAGATCCTCCCCGCCGAGGACATGCCGTTCATGCCCGACGGCACGCCCGTGGACATCATCCTCAACACGCACGGCGTCCCGCGTCGTATGAACATCGGTCAGATCATGGAGACCCACCTCGGCTGGTTGGCGAAGGCGGGCTGGGAGGTGCCCCGCGAGGCGGACGGTTCCCTCCCCGAGTGGGCGACCAAGCTGCCGGAGGAGATCTACAGCGTCGAGGCCGGCACCAACACGGCCACCCCCGTCTTCGACGGTGCGGCGGACACGGAGATCACCGGCCTGCTCGGCTGCACGCTGCCGAACCGTGACGGCGAGCGGATGGTCGAGGCCGACGGCAAGGCGACCCTGATCGACGGTCGTTCGGGCGAGCCGTTCCCGTACCCGGTGTCCGTGGGTTACATGTACATCCTCAAGCTGCACCACCTGGTGGACGACAAGATCCACGCCCGTTCCACGGGTCCGTACTCGATGATCACCCAGCAGCCGCTCGGCGGTAAGGCCCAGTTCGGTGGCCAGCGCTTCGGTGAGATGGAGTGCTGGGCGATGCAGGCCTACGGTGCCGCGTACACCCTCCAGGAGCTGCTCACGATCAAGTCGGACGACGTCGTGGGTCGCGTGAAGGTGTACGAGGCGATCGTCAAGGGCGAGAACATCCCGGAGCCCGGGATCCCGGAGTCGTTCAAGGTCCTGCTCAAGGAGCTGCAGTCGCTGTGCCTCAACGTCGAGGTGCTCTCCAGCGACGGCCAGGCCGTCTCGCTGGGCGAGGGTGCCGAGGACGACGATCTCGACCGCACCGCGGCGAACCTGGGGATCAACCTCTCCAGGGACGAGTCCTCGGCCGCGGACGAGCTGGCGCAGTAGGCGCCGGGGGCGCGCACCACCGGCGCCCCGCAACCCGAATATTTAAGTTCCACCACGGCGGGCCCCGTACCGGCCCCACCCCGAGAGGGGCCCGCCACCATCCCATAAGGGGAAGGACGCCTACGTGCAGGACGTCAACTACTTCGACGAGCTGGTCATCAGCCTCGCTACAGCGGAGAACATCCGTAACTGGTCCTACGGTGAGGTCAAGAAGCCGGAGACCATCAACTACCGCACCCTCAAGCCGGAGAAGGAGGGCCTGTTCTGCGAGAAGATCTTCGGCCCCACCCGGGACTGGGAGTGCTACTGCGGCAAGTACAAGCGTGTGCGCTTCAAGGGCATCATCTGCGAGCGCTGTGGCGTCGAGGTGACCCGTGCCAAGGTGCGCCGTGAGCGGATGGGCCACATCGAGCTGGCCGCGCCCGTCACGCACATCTGGTACTTCAAGGGCGTCCCGTCGCGGCTCGGCTACCTCCTGGACCTCGCGCCCAAGGACCTCGACAAGATCATCTACTTCGCGGCCTACGTCATCACCGCCGTGGACAAGGACCTGCGCCACAACGAGCTCAGCACCCTCGAGGCGCAGACCCTCGAGGAGCGCAAGATCATCGAGGACGAGCGGGACTCGGACATCGAGGCACGCGCCAAGAAGCTCGAGGCCGACCTGGCCGAGCTGGAGGCCGAGGGTGCCAAGGCCGACCAGCGCCGCAAGGTCAAGGACGGCGGCGAGAAGGAGATGAAGAAGATCCGCGAGTCGGCACAGCGCGAGCTGGACCGCCTCGAGGAGATCTGGACCACCTTCACCAAGCTCGATATCAACCAGATCATCGTGGACGAGGGCATCTACCGCGAGCTCGAAGACCGCTTCGGCGAGTACTTCGAGGGCGGCATGGGTGCCGAGGCGATCCAGTCGTTGCTGGAGAACTTCGACCTCGCGACCGAGGCCGAGAACCTCCGCGACATCATCCGCAACGGCAAGGGCCAGAAGAAGATCCGCGCCCTCAAGCGCCTCAAGGTCGTCTCCGCGTTCCTGCGGTCCGGCAACCACCCGGCCGCGATGGTGCTCGGGGCCGTCCCGGTGATCCCCCCGGAGCTGCGCCCGATGGTGCAGCTCGACGGTGGGCGCTTCGCCACCTCGGACCTCAACGACCTCTACCGTCGTGTGATCAACCGCAACAACCGCCTCAAGCGTCTGATGGACCTCGGTGCCCCCGAGATCATCGTCAACAACGAGAAGCGGATGCTGCAGGAGTCCGTCGACGCGTTGTTCGACAACGGCCGTCGTGGCCGGCCCGTCACGGGCCCGGGCAACCGCCCGCTCAAGTCGCTCTCGGACCTCCTCAAGGGCAAGCAGGGCCGGTTCCGTCAGAACCTGCTCGGCAAGCGCGTCGACTACTCGGGTCGTTCCGTGATCGTCGTGGGTCCGCAGCTCCAGCTGCACCAGTGTGGCCTGCCCAAGCTGATGGCGCTCGAGCTGTTCAAGCCGTTCGTCATGAAGCGCCTGGTGGACCTCAACCACGCCCAGAACATCAAGTCCGCCAAGCGGATGGTCGAGCGTCAGCGCGACCAGGTGTGGGATGTGCTCGAGGAGGTCATCGCCGAGCACCCGGTGATGCTCAACCGTGCGCCCACGCTGCACCGCCTCGGCATCCAGGCCTTCGAGCCGCAGCTCGTCGAGGGCAAGGCCATCCAGTTGCACCCGCTGGTGTGTGAGGCCTTCAACGCCGACTTCGACGGTGACCAGATGGCCGTGCACCTCCCGCTGTCCGCGGAGGCGCAGGCCGAGGCCCGCATCCTCATGCTCGCCTCGAACAACATCCTGTCGCCGGCGTCGGGCCGTCCGCTCGCCATGCCGCGTCTGGACATGGTGACGGGTCTGTACTACCTGACCCGTCTCGACGAGGGCGCCACCGGCTCCCACGTCCCGGCCGCCGAGGACGCCCCCGCCACCGGCGTGTACTCGAACCCGTCGGAGGCCATCATGGCCGTCGACCTGAAGGTGCTGGACATCCACGCGCCGATCCAGGTGCGGATGTCGCAGCAGCGTCCGCCCGCCGAGATCGAGGCGGAGCGGTTCCCCGAGGGCTGGACCCACGGCCAGGAGTGGATCGCGGAGACCACGCTGGGCCGCGTCATGTTCAACGAGCTGCTCCCGGCGGACTACCCGTTCGTCAACGAGCAGATGCCCAAGAAGCGTCAGGCCGTCATCATCAACGACCTGGCCGAGCGCTACCCGATGATCGTCGTGGCGCAGACCGTGGACAAGCTCAAGGACACCGGTTTCTACTGGGCCACCCGCTCGGGCGTCACCATCGCGATGTCCGACGTGTTGGTCCCGCCGGCCAAGAAGGAGATCCTGGCGGGTTACGACGCCAAGGCCGCGCGGCTCGAGTCGCAGTTCAGCCTGGGCAAGATCACCGACGAGGAGCGCAAGAGCGACCTGGTCAAGCTCTGGCAGGAGGCCACCGACGAGATCGGTCAGGCCATGGAGGCCAACTACCCGGACTCCAACCCCATCCCGACGATCGTGAAGTCGGGTGCGGCGGGCAACATGACCCAGATCCGTGCGCTCGCGGGCATGAAGGGCCTGGTGACGCGTCCGAACGGCGAGTTCATCCCGCAGCCCATCAAGTCCTCGTTCCGCGAGGGCCTGACGGTGCTCGAGTACTTCATGAACACGCACGGTGCGCGTAAGGGTCTGGCCGACACCGCGCTCCGTACGGCGGACTCGGGCTACCTCACGCGTCGTCTCGTCGACGTGTCGCAGGACGTCATCGTCCGCGAGACGGACTGTGGCACGAGCAAGGGCATCGAGACGATCATCGCCCGCCGCGAGGTGGACGCGCACGGTGTCGAGACGGGTGTGCTCTCACGGGACGAGCACGTCGAGACCTCGACGTTCGCGCGCACCCTGGCGGAGGACGCGGTCGACGCCTCCGGCGCGGTCATCGTGGCCGCCGGCACCGACCTCGGTGATCCGACGATCGAGGCGCTCATCGCCGCGGGCGTGGAGAAGGTCAAGGTCCGCTCGGTCCTCACCTGCACCACGGGCACGGGGGTCTGCGCCACCTGCTACGGCCGTTCCATGGCGACCGGGCTGCTGGTCGACATCGGCGAGGCAGTGGGCATCGTCGCCGCCCAGTCCATCGGTGAGCCGGGTACCCAGCTGACCATGCGTACGTTCCACCAGGGTGGCGTCGGTGACGACATCACCGGTGGTCTGCCGCGTGTGCAGGAGCTCTTCGAGGCCCGCGTGCCCAAGGGCAAGGCCCCGATCGCCGAGGAGGCGGGCCGGATCCGGCTCGAGGAGGAGGAGCGCTTCTACACGATCACGATCGTGCCGGACAACGGCGCGGAAGAGATCGTGTACGAGAAGCTGTCCAAGCGGCAGGGTCTGGCGCACATCATCCTCGAGGACGGATCGTCCCGTCCGATCGTCGACGGCGACCACCTGGAGCGGGGGCAGGCCCTCCTCGAGGGTCCGGCCGACCCGCACGAGGTGCTGGCCATCCTCGGCCCGAACGGTGTCCAGAAGTTCCTCGTCGACGAGGTTCAGAAGGTCTACCGCGCGCAGGGTGTGTCGATCCACGACAAGCACCTCGAGGTCATCGTCCGTCAGATGATGCGTCGGGTGGCGATCAACGAGTCCAATAGCACCGAGTTCCTGCCCGGTGCGCTGGTCGAGCGCGCGGAGCTCACCGCGGAGAACCGTCGCGTGCTCACCGAGGGCGGCTCGCCGGCCTCGGCACGCCCGGTCCTCATGGGCATCACCAAGGCCTCGCTGGCCACGGACTCGTGGCTCTCGGCGGCCTCCTTCCAGGAGACCACCCGCGTGCTCACCGACGCCGCCATCAACCGGCGCTCGGACAAGCTCGTGGGTCTCAAGGAGAACGTCATCATCGGTAAGCTCATCCCGGCGGGTACCGGCATCAACCGGTACCGGAACTCGACGGTCGAGCCCACCGAGGAGGCCCGCGCGGCCGCCTACTCCATCCCGGACTACGGCGACGGGTTCTACGGTCCCGAGGACGGCTTCGGCGACGCCACCGGCGCGTCGGTCCGCCTGGACGACCTGGGTTACTGACCCGACCCGACGGGTCGGTCACCGACCGACCCGAGTGGACACCGGACCCCCGAGCGCCTCGAGCGCCGGGGGTCCGGTGCGTATCCCCGGCCGTGTCGTCGCTGGCCGCGAACGTGTTCTACACTTGCTCGATGTACCCTGAGCCGCCGCGGTCCTCGCGGCGGACCGGGGCCGGATGACCGGAAGGGGGCGATCGACAAGTGCGGATCGCACTGCTCTCGTACAGGAGCAAGCCACACGGTGGCGGGCAGGGCGTCTACGTCCGACACCTGAGCCGCGAGCTGGCCGCGCTGGGACACACCGTCGAGGTGTTCTCCGGTCAGCCGTACCCGGAGCTCGACCCGGGGCCCACGCTCACCAGGGTGCCCAGCCTGGACCTGTACAACGACGCCGACCCGTTCCGTACGCCGCACCCTCGTGAGATCCGCGACAGGATCGATCTGCTCGAGGTGGCCACCATGTGGACCGCCGGCTTCCCGGAGCCGCGCACCTTCAGTCTGCGTGCGGCGCGGGCGCTCACGCCCCGGCTCGCCGACTTCGACGTGGTGCACGACAACCAGTGCCTCGGCAGCGGACTGCTGACGCTGGAGGAGGCCGGGTTCCCGGTGGTCGCCACCGTGCACCACCCGATCACCCGTGACCGCGACCTGGCCATGAAAGAGGCCCCGCTGCGCAAGAAGATCACCACCTGGCGCTGGTTCGGCTTCCTCGGCATGCAGATCCGGGTCTCCAGGAAGCTGGAGGAGATCATCACGGTGTCCAGCAACTCGGCCGAGGACATCGCCACGGACTTCGGGGTGGACCCGGACCGGATCGTGACGATCCCGCTCGGGGTGGACACCGACCGCTTCCACGACCGCCGCGACCGCGAGCCCGGACGGCTGGTCTGCGTGGCCAGTGCCGACCAGCCGCTCAAGGGCGTCCCCATCCTGCTGCGGGCCCTGGCGAAGGTTCGTGAGGACCACCCGGGGGTGCGGCTCACGCTGATCTCCAAGCTCAAGCGCAAGGGCGAGGCCGCCAGGTTGCTGGACTCCCTGGGGTTGCGCGATGCGGTGGACCTGGTGTCGGGGGTCGACGACGACGAGCTGGCCGAGCTCGTGGGCACCGCCGAGATCTCGGTCGTGCCGAGCATGTACGAGGGT
The DNA here is from genome assembly GCF_014145095.1 of Dietzia sp. SLG310A2-38A2. Taxonomy (GTDB): domain Bacteria; phylum Actinomycetota; class Actinomycetes; order Mycobacteriales; family Mycobacteriaceae; genus Dietzia. The sequence goes on from NZ_JAALDX010000367.1 coordinate 23,426, forward strand.
TTCTCGCTCCCCGCGGTCGAGGCCATGTCCAGCGGCTGTGCACTGGTCGCCAGCCGTGCGGGCGCGCTGCCGGAGGTCGTGGGTACCGATGATTCCGCCGCCCGTCTGGTCGAGCCCGGTGACGTCGACGAGCTCGCCCGCCAGATCAGCGCGCTGCTGTCCGACCCACTCGAGCGCCGGCGACTGTCGCAGGGCGGGCGGGCGCGGGTGATGGAGCGCTACAGCTGGGCAGCCGTGGCCAGGCGAACCGTCGAGGTCTACGAGACGGCGATCGCCCGGGTCCGGGGCGAGGCGCTCCCGGACCTCACCGCCGGTCCGGTCATCGGACCGGATCAGGCAGAGATAGACGAGTACGTCACCGACGACGTGCCCGAAGTGCTCCCGGGTTCCGGAGAGTACGACATCCGTGAGCAGGAGGACGCCGCATGCTGACCGCCGACTTCAATCGTCTGGGGGTCACCCCCGGCATGCGAGCCATCGATGTGGGAGCGGGCCTCGGCCGGCACACCTTCGAGCTCTACCGCCGCGGAGCCGACGTCACCGCCTTCGACCAGAACGCCGACGAGATGCGTCAGGTGACCGAGATGCTCGCCGCGATGGAGGCCGAGGGCGAAGGCCTGCCGGAGTCCAGGGGCGAGGCGGTGACCGGGGACGCACTCGATATGCCCTACGAGGACGGCACCTTCGATCTGGTGCTCATCTCCGAGGTTCTCGAGCACGTCCCGGAGGACACCAGGGCGATCAACGAGCTGGTGCGGATCCTCAAGCCGGGCGGGGTCGCCGCGGTGACCGTGCCGCGCGAGTGGCCGGAGAAGCTGTGCTGGAAGCTCTCGGACGCCTACCACTCCAACCCGGGCGGCCACTGCCGCATCTACACCGCCGAGGAGCTGGGTTTCAAGCTCCGCGCCGCCGGTCTGGAGGTCACCGGCACCGGGTTCGCGCACGCGCTGCACGCCCCCTACTGGTGGCTCAAGTGCGCCGTGGGTACGGAGAACGACGACCACCCGCTGCCCAAGGCCTATCACAAGCTCCTGGTGTGGGACCTGATGAAGGGCCCCTGGGTCACCCGGACCGCCGAGAAGCTGCTCAACCCGGTGATGGGCAAGTCCATCGTGTTCTACCTACGCAAGCCCGCGGAGGCCTGATCGTCAGTGCTCACCACGAACACCGGAGCAGACCGGTCCCGTCCCGTCCCCAGCGTCCCGGGGGTCCTCGACGCCGACGCGGTGCGCGCCACCGGCGAGTGGATCGCCTCCGTGCAGCGTCCGAGCGGTGAGATCCCGTGGTTCACGGGCGGCCACACCGACCCCTGGGACCACGTGGAGTCGGCCATGGGTCTGTCGGTGGCCGGCCAGTGGGAGGCCGCCGAGAAGGCGTACGGGTTCCTGCGCGACACCCAGCGCGGCGACGGCTCGTGGCCGGTGAGGTGGCAGGACGGCGTGATCGTGGACGCCGACACCGACTCCAACTTCTGCGCCTACATCGCGGTCGGGGTGTGGCACCACCATCTGGTCACCGCCCAGCCGGGATTCCTGGAGTCGATGTGGCCGACGGTGCGCAGGGCGCTCGACCTGGTGCTGACCTTCCAGGGCCCGGACGGTCAGATGTGGTGGGGTGCGGGCGAGGAGGGCTTCTGCGAGGAGGCCCTCATCACCGGCTCCTCGAGCGTCCACCACGCCCTGCGGTGTGGGGTGGCGATCGCGGAGGAGCTCGGGGGGACGGCCCCGGACTGGGACGCCGCCGCTGACTCCCTCGGACACGCTCTACGGGCACACCCGGAGTTGTTCACACCCAAGGACGAGTTCTCCATGGACTGGTACTACCCGGTTCTCGGTGGGGTGATGGTGGGGGATCAGGCTCAGGCGAGGCTGGACTCCCTCTGGGACCGGTTCGTCGTCGACGGCCTGGGTATCCGGTGTGTGGACCACCGGCCGTGGGTCACCGGCGCCGAGACGTGCGAGCTGGTGCTCGCGCTCGAGGCGGCGGGGCGGCACGAGCAGGCCCTCGAGCAGTTCACCAACATGCAGCACCTGCGGGACACCGACGGCTCCTACTGGACCGGACTGGTGTTCGCGGACGGCAAGCGCTGGCCCGTGGAACTGAGCACGTGGACCGGGGCGGTCATGCTTCTCGCGGCCGACGCGCTGTCCCGCACCACGCCGGGCAACGAGATCTTCCGCTACGTCTCGGACCACACCATGCAGAGTTTGAACCTCGCGCCGGCCGATCCGGCCGACAGCGCCCCGGGCGATCCTGCTGACGGCGCCCCGGGCGAGGAGCGCCCGCCCATCTCGGCCGCCGTGCGCTAGTCTGTCGGGAACTGCCGCTGGACACTTGTCTGGTCAGGTGTCAGCCGGCGGCCCCGACCGCACGAGGAGCGCCCATGGAATTCGGACTCACCCTGTTCACCAGCGATCGGGGGATCCGGCCGACCTCGGCCGCCGTGGCCGCGGAGAACGCCGGGTTCTCCGCGTTCTACGTACCCGAACACACCCACATCCCGATCCGGCGCGAGGCCGCGCACCCGGGCACCGGTGGGGCCGAACTGCCCGACGAGCGCTACAGCCGGACGCTCGACCCCTGGGTCGCGCTCGCCGCGGTGTCCTCGGTCACCTCGAGGATCCGCCTCGGCACGGCCGTGGCGATCCCGGTCGAGAGCGACCCGATCACCCTGGCCAAGACCATCGCCTCGGTCGACCACCTCTCGGGCGGCCGCACGGTGCTCGGGGTGGGTTACGGGTGGAACCTCGACGAGATGGCGGATCACAACGTCCCGCCCAAGCTTCGCCGCACCATGCTGCGCGAGTACCTCGAGGCCATGCGGGAACTGTGGAGCCGGGAGGAGGCCGAGTACCACGGGCGGTTCGTGGACTTCGGTCCCAGCTGGGCCTGGCCCAAGACCGTCCAGCAGGGCGGGCCCCGCACGCTCGTCGGTGCCGCGGGAAACGAGAAGAACTTCAAGTGGATCTGCCGGAGCGCCGACGGCTGGATGACCACCCCGATCTCCCAGGACATCGCCGGCAGCGTCCGGCAGTTGCGGGAGCTGTGGGCGGAGGCCGGTCGTGAGGGGGAACCCTACATCGTGGTGCTCGACGGCAAGCCGATCCCCGAGAAGATCGAGATGTACCGCGAGCTGGGTGTGCACGAGCTCGTCTACGGGACCCCGGACAAGTCCGAGGAGGAGGTGCTGGCCTACATCGACCGTCTGGCCGGCAAACTCGGGCTGGCCGTGGGCGCCTGAACGACCGGCGTCTGAGTCTCAGCCCTTCCCGGTGGCCCCGCCGCGCCGGTACCGTCGGCGGTATGACCTCCGCCTCTGACACCCCCGTCGTCGTCATCACCGGGGCCGGGGGCGGCCTCGGTGCCGCCACGGCCGCGCTCTACTCGGACCGCGGGTGGCACGTGGTCGCCGTCGACCTCACCGCACCCCGGGGCGGCGCGGGCATCACGCCCGTGGCGCTCGACGTGACCGATTCCGTGTCCCTCGAGGCGCTCGCCGATCGGGTCCGCGCGGACCACGGCCGCCTGGACGCTGTGATCACCTTTGCCGGGGTCCTGGGGATCGGACCGCTCGCCGAGACCGACCCGGATCGGGTCCAGCAGGTGCTCGACGTGAACGTCATGGGCACCGTCCGGACGGTCCACGCGATGTTCGGCCTGCTCCGCGTGAGTGGCGGACGGGTGGTCCTCATCAGCTCGGAGACGGGCCCCCAGCACGGGATGCCGATGAACGGCGCCTACGCCATGAGCAAGCACGCGATCGAGGCCTACGGGGACTCCCTCCGGCGCGAGCTCATGTTCCTCGGCCTCGACGTGGTGCTCATCCAACCGGGCCCGTTCCGCACGGGGATGACCGCGTCGATCCGGCGCCGCTTCCAGGAATCCACGCTCCCGGGTTCGCCGTTCGCCGCCATGGCCGCGGTGATGGGGGAGATGGCGGCGGGGGAGGACGACAAGGCCACCGATCCCCGGGTCCTGGCGGAGGCGGTGTGGACCGCCGGCACGACCGCCCGGCCCCGCCGCCGCTACGCCGTGAAGTGGGACCTCGGACGCAGGCTCCTGGATCACCTCCCCGTCCCGGTGGTGGACAAGGCGCTCACACTGGCGCTGGGCGGCAGGATCAACGCCAAGAGGCTCGAACTGCGGCGCGAGGCGGCCGACACCCTCAGCGCCGCCGACGCGGAGGTGCGGCCGTGAGCAACCTCGACACCCGTCCGGAGGAGATCGAATGCGAGGCGGGCGGATCGCCCGGTGGACCCGAACCCGGGGGCGCCGCGGTGGAGATCATCACTTCCCGTGACGTCCCGCTCGGCGGGCCGCGGGCGATGACGGTCAAGCGGACGCTCCCGCAGCGGCAGCGCTCGCTGATCGGAGCCTGGTGCTTCGTCGACCACTACGGCCCCGACGACGTCTCGGCCACCGGCGGGATGGACGTGCCCTCGCATCCGCACACCGGACTCCAGACCGTCAGCTGGCTCTTCGAGGGCAACGTGACCCACCACGACTCCGGAGACAACCACGCGGTCGTCCGGCCCGGCGAGGTCAACCTCATGACCTCCGGAGCCGGCATCTGCCACACCGAGGTCTCGACCCAGGACACGGGCGTGCTGCACGGGGTGCAGCTGTGGACTGTGCTCCCCGAGAGACACCGCGAGAGCAGCGGCCGCGGGTTCGAGCACTACGTGCCCGAGGAGGTGGAGTACGAGGGCGGGTCCGCCCTGGTCTTCATCGGGTCGCTGCTGGGCTCGTCGTCGTCGGTCACGACCTACAGTCCCCTCCTCGGCGCGGAACTCCGCCTGGACCCCGGAGCCCGGCTCACCCTCGACGTAGACCCGGAGTTCGAACACGGTCTCCTGGTGGACGCCGGCGACATCACGCTCGAGGGCGTGACCGTCGAATCCTCCCAACTGGGGTACACCGGTCTCGGCGAAACCACCCTGAAGATCGACAACACCGGATCCACCCCGGCGCGGATGATCCTCATCGGCGGCACCCCGTTCGGCGAGGAGATCGTGATGTGGTGGAACTTCATCGGCCGCTCCCACGACGAGATCGTGCGCTACCGGCAGGAGTGGGAGGCCGGGTCGGACCGCTTCGGCCGGGTCGACGGCTACATCGGGCGAAACCCGGACGGGCTCACCCGCCTCCCCGCGCCCACCCTGCCCGGCAGTGTGCTCACGCCGAGGGCGAACCCGGCCGCACGGGCACAGACCGGGGAGGGTGTCTGACATGGGTGTCCCGCCGCTGGACCGCGCCCAGCGTGAGGTCTACAAGCAGCTCGTCCGCACCGCGGTCGCCTCCCGGGAGGCGTCCACCGGGGCCGGGCTGGAGGAGACGCTGCTCGAGCTGGTCAACATCCGGGTCTCCCAGCTCAACGGCTGTGCGGCCTGCCTGGCCACGCACGTCCCGGCCGCGCGGAAGGCCGGGGTGTCGCAGGATCGCCTGGACCTGCTGCCGGCGTGGCGGGACATCGACGAGTTCGGCGGTCCCGAGCGGGCCGCGCTCCGCCTGGCCGAGACGCTCACGCGCCTGGACAGCGTCGACGAGCGCGAGGCGGCCACCGCCGCCGCCGCCGAGCACTTCGACGAGGACCAACTCTCCGCGCTGGAGTGGTCGATCGTGCTGATCAACGCGTTCAACCGCGTGTCGATCGCCAGCGACCACCGGGTGCGGCTCGAGGACTGATACGCACCCGGAACCCATGATCTCCATTCTGGCCGGAAGCACGGGAGCCGCGTGGAGGACTACCGTGGGCGCTGTGAGCGAGAAGCCGGACGTCCAGACCCTCGGCGAACTGCGCGCCGCCGGGTACACCAGCCGCAGCCTGCGCGAGGAGATGCGCGAGAACCTCCTCGCGGGGTTGGCCGCAGGCCGCGATCCCTGGCCCGGGATGCACGGATTCGACTCCACGGTCATCCCGCAACTCGAGAGGGCGATCATCGCCGGCCACGACATCGTCCTGCTGGGCGAGCGCGGGCAGGGCAAGACCCGCCTGCTGCGCACCCTGGTGGGTCTGCTCGACGAGTGGTCGCCCGTGGTCGCGGGATCCGAGCTCGGGGAGGACCCGCTCGCGCCGATCACCTCGGCGACGCGGGAGCGGATCACCCGGGAGGGTGACTCCCTGCCGATCGCCTGGCGGCACCGGACCGAGCGATACGTCGAGAAACTCTCCACCCCGGACACCTCCGTGGCGGACATGATCGGCGACGTCGACCCGATGCGGGTGGCCGAGGGGCGGCGCCTCGGCGACCCGGAGACGATCCACTACGGCCTGGTGCCCCGCGCGAACCGCGGCATCGTGGCGCTCAACGAGCTCCCCGATCTGGCGGAGCGCATCCAGGTGGCTCTGCTCAACGTCATGGAGGAGCGGGACGTCCAGATCCGGGGTTATGTGCTGCGGTTGCCCCTCGACGTGCTGGTGGTGGCCTCGGCCAACCCGGAGGACTACACCAACCGCGGTCGCATCATCACCCCGCTCAAGGATCGTTTCGGCGCCGAGATCCGCACGCACTACCCGTTGGACCTGTCCGACGAGATCGAGGTGGTGCGGCAGGAGGCGGAGCTCACGGCGGAGGTCCCGGACGCCCTGATGGAGCTGCTCGCCCGGTTCACCCGCGAACTGCGGACGTCGGACTCGGTCAACCAGGCCTCCGGCGTGTCCGCGCGCTTCGCGATAGCGGGTGCCGAGACCGTCGCCGCGGCGGCCAGGCGTCGCTCCGCCGTCCGGGGGACCGACGACCCGGGCGAGGCGGTGGCGAGGCTGGTCGACGTCGACGCCGCCGTGGACGTCCTGCGCGGGAAGATCGAGTTCGAGCCGGGGGAGGAGGGCCGAGAGCCGGAGATCCTGCGCTACCTCCTGCGCAGCGCCACCGTCGACGTGGTGCGCGAGATGTTCCGCGGTGTCGACCTGGCCCCGCTCGTGGAGGCGTTCGACGGTTCGGTGACCCTGACGACCGGCGCCAGCGTGACCGCGGCGGAGTTCCTCGAGGCCTTGCCCGAGCTCTCCGACCCGGGCCTCTACGACCGGATCGCCGACCGCGTGGGCGCCACGACGGTGGGGCAACGGGCAGGGGCGATCGAGTTCGCGCTGGAGGGGTTGTACCTCTCGCGGCGACTGTCCAAGGAGACCGGGGACGGCGCCGCCGTCTACGGCTGACAACCCGGGGCGGCCGCGTTCGTCGACCCGGTCGACGCGGCCGAAGGTGGTGGCCGAGAAGCCGCCGGAGCAGGAGGGACGCGATGTCGCGAGAGGAACCCCGCGCGCGGTACGGCCGGTACGTCGGCGGCCCGGATCCGCTCGCGCCCCCGCTCGACCTGTCCGAGGCGCTCGACGCGGTGTCCGACGGGGTGATGGCGGGATACTCGCCCGAGCAGTCGATGCGCGAGTTCCTGCGTCGGGGCGGACGGGACCAGGCCGGTCTCGACGACCTCGCCGGCAGGGTGCAGCGCCGTCGCCGTGAACTGCTCGAGCGCGGCCACCTGGGCGGGACCCTGGAGGAGGTGTCCGAGCTACTGGAGAAGGCGCTGCTGGCCGAACGCGGGCAGCTCGCCCGGGACACGCAGATGGACCCGATGGATCGGACCCTGCGCGAGATGACCATCGAGAACCTCCCGGACTCCCCGGCCGCGGCGGTCGGGGAACTGGCCGATTACGACTGGGCCTCCACCGATGCCCGCGAGGCCTACCGCCGGATCCAGGACCTGCTCGGGGCGGAGGCGCTCGAGTCCCGGTTCGCCGGCATGAAGCAGGCTCTCGAGAACGCGACCGACGCCGACCGTGCGGCGGTGTCGGAGATGCTCGCCGACCTCACGGAGTTGCTCGACAAGCACTCCCGCGGGCAGGACACCCCCGAGGACTTCGAGCGCTTCATGGACAAGCACGCCGACTCCTTCCCGGAGCAGCCCGCCGACATCGACGAGCTCATCGACGTCCTGGCCAGGCGCGCGGCGGCCGCGCAACGCATGATGCGGTCGATGACACCGGAGCAGCGGGAGGAGTTGATGGCGCTCTCGCAGCAGGCGTTCGGTTCGCCGGAACTCATGGAGCAGCTCGGGCGCCTCGACGGACTGCTGCAGTCGCTCCGGCCCGGGGAGGACTGGGACGGCTCCGCGGACTTCGACGGCGAGGAGGGACTGGGGTTCTCCGAGGGCGCGGCGGCGATGGCCGAACTCGGTGACCTGGACCGCCTCGCCGAGCAG
>NZ_JAALDX010000368.1 GCF_014145095.1 Dietzia sp. SLG310A2-38A2
ACTATCTGCGCGGCCGCGGGCCCGTCACCGCGCAGCCGGTCCTCAAGACCCCGCCCCCGGTGTTCGTGCTGGCCACGGGCAGGGGCCTCGAGCTGGCGGCGCGGGCGGGACTGCCCGTCGTCGTGGGGGGACCGCGACTTCTCGTCGACCCGACGCCGCTGGACCGTTACCGCGCGACGTTCCGGCCGAGTGGGGCCGGCTCGGAACCCTACGTGGTGGTGAGCCTGGAGGTGATGGTCGCCGACTCGACCACCGCCGCGAGGGACTTGCTCCTGCCGGAGGCGTGGGCGATGGCCGCGTCCCGGGAGACCGGGGTGTTCGGCCCGCTGCGGTCGCCGGAGGAGATCATGGGCCTGAAGCTCCATCCGCAGCAGCTCCGGCGGATGGAGGAGTGGATGGCGGGAGCGGTCCACGGGGACGCCGAACAGGTCGCCGTCGAACTCGCCGAGCTGGTGGCGCGCACAGGTGCCGACGAGATCATGGCGTCGACGTCGACCCACGACCGTGACGCCCTCGCCCGGGCCGACTCGGCCTTCGCGGAACTCATCCCCGGGTAGTCGGATACGTGAGGCGGTCTCGTCGACCGACAGGTGCGTGTCCGACGTCGGATACCCGGGTGCGCAGCTCGGGAATCCGCCGACGCCGTGCCCCCGCTGGTCCTAGAGGGGCCCGCCCCCTGGCGGTACCTCGTAGGATGGGGGCAATCACAGTGCCGACATCTGGAGGATCGTCAATGCCTATCGCCACCCCGGAGCAGTACAAGGACATGCTCGACCGGGCCCGCAAGGAGGGCTTCGCCTACCCCGCGATCAACTGCACCTCCTCGGAGACCATCAACGCGGCCATCAAGGGCTTCGCCGACGCCGGCTCCGACGGCATCATCCAGTTCTCCACCGGTGGTTCCGAGTTCGGCTCCGGCCTGAACGTCAAGGACATGGTGACCGGCGCCGTCGCGCTCGCCGAGTTCGCGCACGTGGTGGCCGAGAAGTACGACGTCCTGGTGGCGCTGCACACCGACCACTGCCCCGAGGACAAGCTCGACACCTTCGTGCGTCCGCTCATCGAGATCTCCCAGCAGCGCGTTGACGCCGGCCAGAACCCGCTCTTTCAGTCGCACATGTGGGACGGCTCGGCCACCCCGCTCGACCGCAACCTCGAGATCGCCCGCGAGCTCCTCGAGAAGACCGCCAACGCCAAGCAGATCCTCGAGATCGAGATCGGTGTCGTCGGCGGCGAGGAGGACGGTGTCGAGAACGAGATCAACGAGAAGCTCTACACCTCCCGCGAGGACTTCGAGGCCACCATCGACGCACTCGGTGCCGGCAACACCGGGCAGCGCTACCTGCTCGCGGCCACCTTCGGCAACGTCCACGGTGTCTACAAGCCGGGCAACGTCGTGCTGCGCCCCGAGGTGCTCAGGATGGGCCAGGAGGTCGCTGTGGAGAAGCTCGGGCTGAACCAGGGCGACCTGCCGTTCGACTTCGTCTTCCACGGCGGTTCGGGCTCGGCCAAGAGCGAGATCGAGGAGGCGCTGAGCTACGGCGTCATCAAGATGAACGTGGACACCGACACCCAGTACGCGTTCACCCGTCCGATCGCGGGGCAGATGTTCGCCAACTACGACAGCGTCCTCAAGATCGACGGCGAGGTGGGCAACAAGAAGTTCTACGACCCGCGCTCGTACCTCAAGAAGGCCGAGCAGGCCATGTCCGAGCGCGTCGTCGAGGCGTGCAACGACCTCAAGTCGGCCGGCAAGTCCAAGGGTGCCTCTGCCTGAATAGAGTCTCCGGCCTGATCGGACTCACGGCGACCCGACGGGGTCGGTGCCACCAGCGGCGTCTCTCTTTCAGTGGAGGGGCGCCGCTGCCGTGTGATCGGAAGGCGGCCCGGGCGTATTCTCGCAGGACCTTGCTTCGAACTCTTGTACTATTCGCCGCGCACCGATAGTGTAGAACACGCATTCGATTAACGGCGGGGGGTGCGGTGGTGGATCCGATGATGACGACGACGACGAGTTCGGCGGCGTTCGGGGCGCTGCGCGCCGTGCCGGAGGCTCTCGACACGCTGGGCACCGAGGCGTTGAGCGAGGTGGCGCGGTCGGCCACGGTGGCGCAGAACCTGGCCGCGGCCACCCGGCTGCAGGCGGCGCATCACCTCGTGCAGGCTATGGGGCGGCTGGACCGGAAGTCGCGGGGGTCGGACCCCGGCCGA